>JAFGSU010000146.1 GCA_016934435.1 Candidatus Zhuqueibacterota bacterium
ATAATTCGCTTGCGTATTTACTTTATTATCACTAATATTCCCGAAATATTTATGATTGTAGCTAAAGAAGGTAAAGCGAATCCTATGAAATGATCATTACAGGCACCATTGAGTCATCTACTGGATGACTCAATTATCCCTTTTTTATTTGTATACAAGATTGGATTGGATCATTTCCAGGATATGTTTTTGGAAATATTTCCTATTTGTTCATCTGCACTCTGCGCCTTTGAGTATAGACCAGGTAAACGTGCTGTGAGAGACCAAACCTCCTGAAGAAAAATTGCATGACGACATAGCCAAATTTTGTTAAGGCATTCAGAGCTGTAACGACGTGTGCCATAACAGGAGTAGTCTATAACGGAGCCGCGAGCGCCGCTGATTCGCCACGCCCCTTCGTCCTGGTACATGGCGCGTGGCACGGGGGCTGGTGCTGGCGTCGGGTAGCTGATATTCTCACAGCTCGCGGGCGCAGGGTTTTCACGCCAAGCCTGACGGGATTGGGAGATCGAGCGCACCTACATCGCTGCGGTCAAGCCGGCCTATACTGCGCTCGTGCCTACCCATGACCGACTAAGAGAGGATCATACCTGGTCGTTCATGACCATTGCGGCAGGCCACGACTGTATGGTAACGGCCCCTGAAGAGCTGGCTTCGCTGTTGCTGACGTTCTGAAGCAAATGCCGTTCAATCCGTTATGGAACCGCACCTGAGGTTGTCCGGAAAGAAAAAAAGATACATATTTGTGTGGTCCACCTTCCAGGTGGCCTACACATCATCATAATGAAAATAGAACCATACCCTGTCCCACAAGCGGGCGAGGGGACTGGAAGTTCGAGATGCTATGAATTTTTTAGACAACCTTTTGATTAAAATAATGGAAGTAATATGAAGATCTCCGAATCTGAAGTACGAGGGATTAAAATCGTTGCATTGATCGGAAAATTCGATTCCGATTATGAAGCAACCGAACAAAACCTGTTTTCGATGATTGCAGGGAATAAAAATGTGATTGTTGATTGTAAAGATCTGACTTGTATCAACAGTTTCGGATTACGGAGCTTGTTGATGCTGGTCAAAAACATGAGCAAGGAAGATGGTGTGGTGGTTTTTTGCAACCTGAACGACAACGTTAAAACCATTTTCCAAATCACCGGATTCATCCATCTGTTCCTGGTTTATAATGGTCGCGATGAAGCCATCGATGCGGTACTGAAGAGTGAGCAATGAGATAAGATGACAGATTACTTGTTTCCAATTACAGCAAAGGGCTATTCCTTTATATTAAAGACATTGCAACTGATCGGCCGGACTGCCTGCTTTACCCTTCTCATCATGGTCCTTCCGCATTATGCAGCGGCCGAGGAAATTTTAGCTCTGGGCGAAGCCGTCAAGATCGCTCTGGAAAATAATTATGGCATCACTCTGGCCCGAAACGACCTTGATATGGCCAGAAATAACAATTCCGCCGGAAATGCCGGTTTTCTGCCGAGAATTGATGCGGTCGCAGAATATAATAAAGGCGAGCTCGATGCCGAGGTGAACACGCTCCTCAATACCGGACTTGAAAAGTCAGGCGCAAAAACCGAACTTTTAACAGCCGGAATCATGCTCAAGTGGACGTTGTTTGATGGCTTTAATATGTTTGCCAACAGCAGGTACTTGAAGATACAGGAGGAAATCGGCGAATTAAACCTGAAAAGCTCCATTGAAAACACGATAGCGAAGATTATCATCCAGTATTACGAAATTGTCAGACAAGCACAAGTAGTATCCATACTGCAGGAACAGGTCGGCATCTCCGAATACCGGACACAAATAGCGCAATTGAACTTCGATACCGGGATGGGTTCTGAATTTGAACTCATGAAATCGACTGTGGAGCTGAATTTTGATAAATTACAATTGCAGAAGCAATCGACCGGTATGGCAAACTCGAAGATTACTTTGAATGAACTGTTGTCTCGAGATGTGAATACGGAATTTACTATCCAGGACAGCATTTCAATCAGTGATATGTTTAATTATGCGTCTCTCGAGAAAAGAATGCGTGCATCAAATAAAAACCTGTTGCTGGCGTACAAAAACAAGCAATTAAGTGAGCAAGAAGCACGGAAGGTGCTGGCAAAATATTTCCCGACCATCGATTTTAAGACCGGATATACCTATTATGATTTCAAAACAGAGGCCAGTCTTATCAACGAAACCAAAACCTATGGTTTCAATATCGGTTTGAATGCGAATCTCAATCTGTTTGATGGCATGAACGACAAGCGCAGGCGGGAAAATGCAGAAATAAATATCATCAACAATGAATTAAGAATTAAGCAACTGGAGAATCATCTCGATGCGTATCTGGCACGTATTTACAGAGAATATCAGGATGGATTGACATTAATTGAGCTTGAAAAAGACAACCTGGAGCTGGCAAAAACAAATATGGATATTGCCAAAGAGAGTTTTTCAACTGGAAGTATCTCCTCATTGCAATTCCGTGAAGTGCAAAGGAATCTTCTGGATGCCAATATGATGCTGGTAAATGTCAAGTATCATATAAAAGTAAAGGAAACCGAGCTGCTATTAATAAGCGGACAAGTCCTTTCTCAGGATTGAGAGTGGGATCATTACGATTACCGGTGATTGGACGACTGATAACAGATAACCAAAGTATGCGGATTGGTGGATATGAAAAAAAAGATAACCGTAATCAGTATCTTCATAATCATAGCGCTACTGATTGCATTGAGACTGTTAAATGAAGAAAAAGAGGCAATCCAACCTCAGGCTGCCGCGGCAAATATGGTCGTGCCTGCTGAAGCCTATTTTGTCAGGGATACAACCGTTGCCTATCAGGTTGTTACGGTTGGCTCGATCAGAGCCAATGAAATGGTAGATATTGTCAGTGAAATGAATCGCAAAGTGGTGGGAATTTACCTGAAAGAAGGCAGCGTTGTAACCGAGTCACAACTGTTATTCAGACTCGATGATGAGGATTTGCTGGCAAAGCTTGAACAGTTAAAAGCAGCGGAGGAGCTTGCGATCACGACCGAATCGAGAGAAAGAGCCCGTTTGGAGAAAGGTGGCATCAGCCAGCAACGTTATGATGAAGTGGCCTATCAGTTGAAAAAGATACAGGCGAATATCAAGGCGTTGAATGTGGACATATCGAAAACAACCATTAAAGCGCCCTTTTCCGGCAAGGTCGGCTTGCGGAATGTCAGTATCGGAGCCTATACAACACCGAATGCCGTATTGGCCAATCTGCAGGACATTTCTAAAGTAAAAATTGATTTTGCCGTTCCGGAAAGATATGCCTCCGATATCAAAATCAATCAGGAAGTTTCTTTTACGGCCGATTATTCCGATCGGATTTTCAAGGCTAGAGTGGATGCCTTCGAGCCCGCCATTGATACCAAAACGAGAACGCTGCTTATCAGAGCCGTCGCAGATAACAGCGATAACCGGCTTGTCCCCGGTTCATCGGTTAAAGTAAATGTCCATTTCAGAGAATTGAATCAAAGCATCTTTATTCCATCTGAATCGCTCATACCCACACAAAAGGGTTATCAGGTCTATCTGGTAAAAAACGGACAGGCGCAGCTGGTGGAAGTGAAAACCGGAATGAGAACGAAGGACTCCGTTCAGATTCTCCAGGGTATAGCCAAAGGCGATACGGTGATCACGACAAATCTGTTGAGACTCAGGCCCAAAACAACGGTCAAGGTGATTAAGTTGAGCTAAGAATATGAATCTTTCCCATGTCAGCATACATAAGCCGATATTTACAATCGTATTATCACTTTTTTTGGTGATCATTGGTATCGTCGGATTCCTGCAGCTTGGTATCCGGGAATATCCCGAAGTAGATCCACCGATCATAACGGTGACAACCGTCTATCGCGGCGCCAACGCCGAGATCATCCAGGCGCAGATCACGGAGGTGCTTGAGGAGTCAATCAGCGGCATCGACTGTATCAGGGTGCTTTCCTCCGTCTCTGCCGAGCAATCCAGTATGATCACTGTCGAATTTAATCTGGGAACCGACATTGAAACGGCTGCCAATGATGTCAGGGACCGGGTTTCGAAAGCGCAGAGATACCTGCCGAAAGATATTGATCCACCGATTGTAGAAAAGATGAGCGCCAACGCCAATCCGATCATTGTTCTCTGCATCGAGAGCGATACCAAAAATATTTTGGAAGTTAATGATATCGTCGATAAGGTCGTCAAGGAAAGAATACAGACCATCGAGGGCGTTGCGGCTGTGAGGTTTTTCGGCGAAAAGAAATTTGCCATGAGGCTCTGGCTTGACCCTTATAAAATGGCTGCCAATCGGATAACCTCCGCCGATATTCAGAGAACCGTCGAGCGTGAAAATCTTGAGCTGCCATCCGGCAGGATCGAGGGTGACCGGACGGAACTTTCCGTTCGTACGGTCGGCCTGTTGCATACACCCGAACAGTTTGATAATCTGATTATCAAAGAAAGCAACGGAACGATTATCAGATTATCCGACGTCGGACATGCGGAAATCGGCGCTGAAAACGAACGAACGACCGCCAAGAAAGATCTCCGTCCGGTTATTGTGATCGGCATCTTATCACAGCAGGGAGCGAACTCGATTGCCATCGCTTCTGAATTATACAAGCGCCTGGAAGAGATAAAGCAAGAGGTGCCTGATGATTATCGTGTCGAGGTTGCATTTGACTTTACCCAGTTTGAAAAGCATGCTGTTTCCGAAGTCCAGCATACCATTGTTTTTACTCTAGTGCTTGTGGTTTTGGTCATATTCTTCTTTATTAGGGATTGGCGTTCAACGCTGATTCCGGTTATCGCAATTCCAATTTCGATCATTGGCGTCGGCATTATCATGGCCGTCGGTAATTTGACCATCAACGTACTGACGCTTCTCGGCATTGTCCTGGCAATCGGCCTGGTTTGCGATGATGCCATCGTTGTCCTGGAAAACATCTATACAAAAATTGATTTGGGTTTGAATAGTCTGGAAGCCGCCCAAAAAGGCATCGGTGAAATTTTCTTTGCGGTGATTTCCACCACAATTACGCTTGCGGCCGTATTCCTGCCGATCATGTTTTTGCCGGGATTGACAGGAAGACTTTTCAGGGAGTTTGCCGTCGTTGTAGCCGGCTCGGTTATGATCTCAGCCTTTGTGGCCCTGACCCTGTCGCCGATGATGTGCTCCAGGCTGCTTACGCGACAGCGACACCTCAATATGAACCTGATGTTCCGCATTACCGAACCTTTTTTCCTCGCTTTGAACCGGGGCTACAGATATTCACTCAAAGCATTTATGGACCGTCGATGGCTGGTGTTTCCAATTCTTGCCCTGATTGTTGTGATCATTTATGTGCTGGCGCAAAATATCCATTCAGAGCTTGCGCCAAACGAGGACCGCTCGGTGATCAGGGTTCCGGCGCTTGCACCGGAAGGCGCCAGTTATGAGTTTACAGAAAAATATATGGATGAGCTGGCAAAATATGTCGCGGATGCCGTGCCCGAAGCAAAGTACACATTTTCCATGATCGCTCCCAGTCTGGTAACCATTGAACCGGTCAATAGAGGCATGCTTTTCATTTTTTTAAAGGAACCGGGTGAAAGAAAAAGAACCCAGGAAGAGATCTTTCGCCAGGTTTCAAAAGATTTGTTCAGCATAACCGGTGTCAGGACTTTTCCTTTCCAACCCCCGACGATTGGCGACCGGTTGAGTGGGCAGCCGATACAATTTGTTTTGCAGGCGCCGAGTCTGGGTGAATTGCAGCAGGTTTTACCATCATTTCTTGCCGAAGCGAGGAAAAGCAATATCTTACAGTTCGTTGATGCCAATCTAAAGGTGAACAAGCCCGAACTAAGAGTGAACATCGACCGTGAAAAAGCCTCGCAATTGGGCGTTTCGACCTTTGATATTGCCAAAACTCTGCAATTGACCATCAGCGGGGAGCGCTATGGGTATTTCATTATGAATGGAAAACAATATGAAATTATCGGCCAGGTGATGCGCCAGGACCGCAATGAGCCATACAATCTTAGTAGTTTATATGTAAGAAATGTTCAGGGTCAAATCATTCAGCTCGACAACCTCGTTCGCATAGAAGAGAGCATCAGCCCTTCCGCGGTTTTCACTTTCAACAGGTATTTATCGGCAACCGTTTCCGCCGGACTGACACCTGGCTACACAATGGGTGACGGATTGAATGAGATGAATGCCATCGCCCAGAAGGTGCTGCCAAAAAATTTCAAGGTGAGTTACGCCGGCCAGTCAAAGGATTTTATGGAAAGCTCGTCAAATCTGCTGTATATTTTCCTGCTGTCAATCATATTCATTTTTCTTGTGCTCGCTGCCCAATTCGAAAGCTTTGTCGATCCATTCATCATTTTATTCACTGTTCCTCTGGCTATAGCGGGGGCTTTGTTTTCGCTTTGGTATTTCAATCAGTCCCTGAATGTATTCAGTGAAATCGGCATCATCATGCTGATCGGCCTTGTCACGAAAAACGGCATATTGATTGTAGAATTCGGCAATCAAAGGAAGCACGGCGGCTTAATGAAAATCGAAGCCATTCAGCAGGCAGCCATTTCCAGGCTGCGTCCTATTCTGATGACTTCATTTACAATGATTCTCGGTATATTGCCCGTCGCCCTCTCTCTCGGGGCATCTGCAAAGAGCAGGCAGTCGCTGGGTATTGCGGTGGTCGGCGGATTAATATTTTCGACTTTTCTAACATTATACATTATTCCAGCTCTTTATTCCTATTTTTCTAAAGAAATCATAGTGGTGAAGAAGGAAAATAATCAACTTTTTAGGAGGGATTCGTCATGATGAGAAGAGAGTATCTGTTTCACATTCGTCAGACGGCGACAATTCTGTTACTCATGATGTTGCTGATAACCGGTCCTGACGCTATTGCCCAGGATAGGGAGAACCAACAAAATTCCCGAAACCTGGGGAAGGAAGCGGCGGGTGTAAATCATTTTTCGTTTGTTTCGAGCAAAGAATCACTAACAATGAGGACTGTACCTATGGAAAACAATGAAAAACAAAAGCCGATAAAAGAGGCGCGAATTTCTCCACTGCCTATGAGTGAAATGCCGGAGGAATGGATAAAAACCCTGGCCAGGCTCCCTGGAGCAGGATTAAAAGGAGCGTATACACCTGTGAATGTGTTTGGAACACTGATGCACAATCCGGGCACCATGGGTTCATTCCTTGAGTATTGGGTTACTTCAAAACTTGAAATGGGCTTATCCGGACGCGAGCAGGAGCTCGTTATTCTTCGGATGGGATTTCATTATAAATGTGATTATGTTTGGAAACATCACGTGCCGGTCGCGAAGGAGTATGGCGCCAGTGAGGCTGAAATTGAGGCGATAAAAGCCACACAGATTCCATCCGGTTTTTCGGCACGAGAATATGCCTTGCTGATGTTGACGGACGAATTGGTCGAACAGCGCACGCTTCGCGAGGATGCTTGGAAAAAATGGAGTCCTGAGCTCAAGCCGTCAGAATTGGTCGATTTGATCTCGCTCGTTTCTCAATATGTCTTCTTTGCACTGCTGAATAATGGCCTGCAAATTGAGTTAGAGGAGCCTCTGCACAATATACCGGGAATATAGAGTACATTAATAGAACAAAGCCTGGCCTAAGGAAATAGAGAATTATATTTCGAACATAGGAGTGATCCCAACCGGTTTTTTTGGCTGAAAATGAAAAACGATTGCCAAACTCCACCGTTCGATATAATGGTGACCGATAAATCGTGGCCCACAGCAATTTTTCATAAACCTGGAGGCAGCTCTTTCTATGAAAATTGCCGGTACAAACCAACTTTGGGGTACCATCTCTGGTGTTTCAGGTTTCGATCTTACCGGACATGGTGCATAGGAGGAGCACTAATAATAAGGAGGTAGAACGATGTTAAAACTAAATTTTCCATTCGCTATTTTCATCCTGCTGTGTCTGAGCTTTCTAAGCCATGGTCAGGAATCCTCGCTGGCGGTACCATCGCAGATCAATCGAAATGTTCTCCATCGATCCGATATACCCGGTACCAATCTCGAAGTCGTACTTGCCGACACAGAGATCAGTAAAGATACGCCAGTCGAAACGCATATACATCACAATATCGTAATGGTCTATGTGGTGGAGGGTGAATACTGGGTTCAATTGAAAGATCAACCTCGAAAGATACTGCGTACCGGCGAATCGATCACAGTCCCTGGCAATACAGTCCACCAGGATGGTGCCAACAGCCAAAACGTCAAGCTTACTGCCGTTTATATCGTCGAAAAAGGTCAGCCACTGGCAAGTCCGGTAAAATGAGTTCATCTGGCATGGCTTAATAGACCAATAACGCCTGCCTCAACAGACTTTGGCGACGATTTCGTGCCCTATGGTAGATGATCCTGGTTGCGCGTAAAATTGAAATTTCAAATACATTTTATGTGTCTAATTGAAATATATTCAGAGATTATAAATATCATTTAATATATGTGATTTGAAGGACTTTGGTAAATTCATTCGCTCTAAAAACGCATATATATCTACCGCTTGGCAAGGGAGTGCCACTGTCATCACAAGCGTTCCATCGCAAATGATGATAACCTGCATGATGTTTGCCAGAGACTAGGGTTCTTACGATTCGACCATTTACATTAAAAATCATAAGAGATATTTCAGAGTCTTGCTTTATTTTGAAACTAATAATAGTCTCAGAATTGAATGGATTAGGATAATTTTGTGCTAACGAATTTTCAGAAGGGACATCTACAGTTATCTTCAGCGCAGGATGCATATGAAATGATCCATCAAAACTCACATCTGCCAGTTTATAGTAATAAGTATGTCCAGCAACTACATCATTGTCAATAAAAGAATAGCTATGCATACTGCCACTGGTGCCTGCACCCATAATAATTTGAGTAGAAATCTGATCAAATCTGCCATCTATTGTTTCTGATCGAAAAATGCAAAAACCAAGATTGTCACTTTCGCTTTGTGTCGTCCATGATAGCACTATATCGCCGTTAATAATCCTTGCGGTAAATGAAGACAATTCTACCGGAACATATATATCAACCGAATAGTCTTCAACTTCGCCGTCTGGAGCTAATCCAACAATCCCGATACCCTTATTAGAGCTGAGCCTGAAACGAGAGATAAAAGTAACGGTCATAGGTGAACTGTTAAGATTTATTAACGGAACTACAAAAGTAATACTATTGCTACCCGCTGTGACAGGAAAGTCGTTGATAATATGTTCACTACTATCATTCCAGTCACCATCAGCATTGAAATCTATCCATGCATTCAAAAATCCATCCCCAGAGGATAGAACACTGACTACATTGGTTTTATTTTGAATAAGGGGTAAATTGGGGAAAGTCACACCGTCTTCATCGTTCGTTCCATCTAAATCATCCCCCAGGAGTGCGGCGTGGGGAAGTCCATTGGGTTCTGCATCGATTGTGTTTCCTAGATAGAGTTGCGAGATAAGGTGTCGCGCGCCATTACTACTCAGAAGGGTTGGATATGTGGGATCGGGTGCGTCGCCAAAATCATATTTGAACTCTGCAAAATAATGGCTTGTGTCATCATCCTGGACGCTGTAATCGTTATAGTACCCTATTGCGGTGCCAATATTTTCATATTGGCCGGCTTCAGCGATCCCATAGGCTTCATATAACCAGGTTTCATCGGTATCTAAAATCCCGTCATTATTAATATCGCCAGATTGGTAAATCGGTGTCACACTTTTATTGTCGGTCACGGTGATGTCTGACAGAGGTATATTCCCAGTATTTGTGATCACATAACGCCATGTTATTGGTGTTCCTACTGTTAGAGTCAGGCCTGGCGGCGTATTTGCATCTTCTCCATTGACGTATTTAACGATCCTAATTGCTACACTGTCATCTACTACATAATTATCATTTTTTTGTGATACATCAACAGAATACGTTCCACAATCATTGTTCAGAATGATGTATGCTGCAAAGCAAAAATCGCCATTTTCATCTGTGATAATGGTCCCGCTTGCAACAATAGTATTAGGATCACAAGAACTGCCGCCCGGATTCCCTTTTATGGTCCATGAATAACTACTTAACGGATCGAAATCTTCACCAGCGACGTAAACAGTTTCGCCGATTTTATAATGGTTCTTATCCTGTTGGTCTTGGGCGCATTTATTTGTTGTCCAAATGGATGCGGCCATTGCATTCATTGCAATTATACATGTAAATAACAGAAATTTTAATTTTTTCATACCGTTTCCCCACAAACTTGATTCCAATTCATATGAATTTAGTATTTTCACTGTCATTATAAAAATAATACTTTTTTTGTTCATGGTTTCAATTTTTTATTTCCTTACATAATTTTTAAAATCGATTACTTTTGGATATGGATTTTATCTTACCTCGCAAGCAACATTCAACATACTGGTTGTCCATAAAAAGCCTCAGAAAAATTCATACATTTTGTTTTTACGAGCACAATGGCAACTTTTTATATTTATATCAGTCCATAGTTCAAAAACAGTGCCAAAATATTGATTTTATGATTTATTGCAGAAAAGAAATAATTTTCTTGCTTTACATTTAATCAAATATTATATTAAAAAGTGATATGTATCACAAAATTTAACATATCACTCTGTGGGTGAGGGATTATTTCTATCCAAAAATAGGGCAATTTGTTAGCAGTCTGTACCTCATACAAGAGAGGTGTAGAAGGTAGGATCCAAATGTTGTGAGGGGCTACACGACTATATATCTGTAATTACCAGGGTTTTCTGCAACAAACCTCTTCAACAAAATGCACTGCAAACAATAGGGTGAGGGTGTTTTTTCTGTGGTTCGTATTGGTGAGAAATTCCTTTCCCAATAGTATAAAAAGAGAAAAAACATTACAATAATTTTGCGACCCTTTAGGTACGATCCTATAGGTACAATGTGGAAATTGGGGTAGGGCAGTGTAGTCTTTTTACCTTGATCAAACGAGTTTGCAGCAAAAAAAACCAACAGGAACAAGTATTGTCCTAAAAAATGGGGAGGAAATAAGATGAACTGGCTATACAATTTATTAAAGGGCGATAGAGGCAACATTATTGCTTTTGCTGCAATTGGAATGATGGCTATTTTGTTGTGTGCTTCTATAGCCATTGACATGGGCAGCCTTCTGGCAGCCAGGAACCAATTGCAGGCAGCTGTAGATGCAGCTGCACTGGCAGGTGCATCTGGTCTGCTAGTAAGTCAAAATTTTGCCACGCAACGAGCGATGTTTTTCGGCGGGCAAAACACAGTACATAATCAAACCGTTTCGATAGGATCAGGAGACATCACCTTTCCCAACTCGTACTGCATACGTGTGATGGGCAGCCATACTATACCAACCTACTTTATGCGTATTTTGGGTATTGAACAGTTAAAAGTAACGGCAGTTGCTGCAGCGGCAATGGGGAATGTGAATGGCACCAGAGATTTACGCCCTTGGGCTGTGCCGTATTTCGATTATGGTATCGGAGAACTGGTTACTATTAAAATCGGTGATCCCAATGATCCAAATGACCTGGTCGGATCAGGATTCTTCTATCCAGTTGATTATCCGCCGATAAATAGAGGAGATCCCATTTCCGGCGGCAGTGAATATGAATCCAATATCTATAACGGTACCGAAAGCTTGGTGTATACGAATGATGTGCTCTTGGTCGAACCGGGTAATATGGTTGGTCCAACCAGCCAGGGCGTACGCGATTTGATTGCGGATGATCCGGGTGCTTATTGGAACGGACAGCGAGTAGTGAATACAGAATATCCCGGATATGGCAGTCCAAGAATCGTCAAGGTGCCCTTATGGGATTCAAGATTTCCGCCAGAACCTGGACGAAACACGTTGACTGTTATTGGTTTGGCCGCTTTCTTTCTGGAGGGAGTGCAAGGAAGGAACGTCTTTGGTCGATTCATTGAAATCACAACGAGCGGAACTGAGGGTAATGATTATTCAACTCTTTACAAAGTGAAGTTGATCGAATAGATGACATTTAAATGGCTAATGAATCAGCATCACATAGACCTTGCATCGTCGCCGTTGCTGGTGGTAAAGGTGGAGTGGGGAAAACTGTACTCACCGGTGCTATAGGCCTGACTTTATCCAAAATAGGGATTAAAACAATCCTTGTTGATGCTGACCTGGGTGGTCCCAATCTGCATCAAGTCCTCGGTTTAACTTTGCCATCTAGTACGCTATGCGATTATTTTAATAATAGAGTTCCTCATCTAAATCGTCTAGTGGAAAGAACTATCTTTCCGAATCTATCTCTCATTTTTGGCTCACCGCACGCAATCGGTCTGGCCAATATTAAATTCTATTTGAAAAATCGTCTGATCCGCCAATTGAGGTATCTCAAAAGCGATTATATTATTCTCGACATAGGTGCCGGCTCTGCATACAACGAACTTGATCTATTTATTCAAGCCGATCTGGGAATCGTTGTGATCACGCCTGAACCGCTTGCCATTCAAAATGGTTACCATTTCATCAGACATTGTCTCATGCGTCGTATGGTCCGTCAATTTCACGACAAGCCTGAAATACAAGAGATCATTAGAGCCAACATAGATCGGGGAGATACATCGATTGAGACAACGCTGACTTCAATCAGTATGAAAGCCCGAGAAATAGCAAACGATGATGTTCATGACGATTTGGAAACAGCGATTAAATGCTTCCAGCCGCACATTATTATTAATATGATGGAAATGAAAAAAGACTATTATGAGGGCATGGCAGCCATCATCGCTGCCAATGATATTTTGGGCTTACAGATTGAGCATCTTTATCACGTTCATCGCGATGACTGGTTGCGGCGTAGTGTTAATAAAGGCCAACTCCATGAAATTTTTAGTAAAAAGGATGGGGCCGCATACGAAATCTGGAAAATTGTGAATCAATTGTTTTTTGACAGAGAATTGATCACTCCCACTTTTGAAAGCGCTGGCACACTTGCTAATATGGCCACATTTCAAATCGAAGAGAATGAAGTGATCTGTTCAGTTAGGTGTGAAAAGTGGGAAGAATGCGCTATGCGAAGGGGGGGTATCCATGTCGAATCAAAGTTTATCTAGAACCTATCATAATTTCTGATAGGATTTAGCAGCGTTCGAACATTACTGACTTTCAATCTGAACGCCCATATGTTTCTTCTAGGAAGTGGGCAATAATTGCAGAAAAAGACCTCGATTGTACACCGTCGGCAGTGACCTGCGTATTCCGGACGAAACCTGCCACCTTAGGCTTTCACCACTCTATTTCTATTTCCCGAACATTCGCAAAAAATTACTATCTTCCCTCCATCGTATCGAATCAAATGGATGTAAATGCTATGCCTATGAGGAAAACATCGATGGAAAAAATTCGGGAAATTATCCGACTCAAAGGATGGCATGCAAGACTCCTTCGGACGTTATTATGTCTGCTTTGTGATGGAGGGGCGACTCGGAATTGCATGCTTTTTCTGCAGCCAGCATCAAAGGTTCCAGCTTGGCATCTTCTAATCCAATATCAGCAAGAGTCGTTGGTAAGCTAACTTTTTTACAGAACGAAAAAACGGTTTCCGATTCATCCGGTAAGGCATCGGTGAGTTGAAGGCCGGCTAAAGTATCAAAAGCGACCTTTTCGCCATGGTAGAAAGCACGAGTCTCCGGAAGTGCCGTGAGACCATTATGAATAGCATGGGCGGCAGCCAGTCCAACTCTTGCTCGGAGCACTCACTACCAAAGCCTTCAATATGAATGTCATGGCGGCCAAAATCTATCCCGCATGTGGGAATTATATGTTCTGTCACCGACTCTGAGGCTGCAAATTATACAGATACTTGTATTGTACAGCAGATCATACATCCTCAATCAAAATTAAACAGGCCTGGCATAATCCTTGTTTGTCTGGATAATTTCCATTCTTATCATCCTTGCATGTAACTATCCCACCTCAGGAACGATCTTATACTGGAAAACAGGTTTGCCTACCTTATCCTCATCTATATTCCTTCCTCTAATAGAATCTGAAATCTGGGATGATTACGCAATGGATTCCACACTGGATTGACTTTCAGTGAACCAATATGCACACCAGCCGGTATTTTCAATAGAACCTCAAGTTTGTCTATAGCAGCTTCATGGTCTCCAACAATCGTATAAATTTCCGCTAGATCATATAAGTAATCAGGCCCTAACATGGCATCTCTTGAAACAGGCAACAAATTAATTGCTTTCTCTCCTTCCTTATATAAAAAAAGTTCTCGGTATGTAACACCAAAATCACGTGCAAAGAGATTTGATCTGGGATCATACTGGGACGCAATTTTCAGATTCTCCAGTGCCTCCTCAAATCTGCCAAGGTGGCGTTGAACATAAGAAATATTTGCGTAATGCCATGCGTTTCCGGGCTCCTTTCGCAGGCAGAGCGTAAACTCATCCAGCGCCCTCGCATAATCCCTTAATTCGTAATAATAGTAGTATCCATTGGCTTCCCGCACCACAGCATTTTCAGGTTTCAGAAGCAAAGCTCTATCAATGGCTTCTTTGGCTCTGGTCACGTGTTCCGGAGAGAGATCGTAACCAAACCATCGAATGCACAAATGCATTTCAGCCAGACGTGCGTATGCCTCAGCAAAGTCCGGATCTGCAAGACGCTCGCGCTGAATCGTACCCTCCAGGATATAGGACACGCCTAACTCCTCTCCGATTTCCTGTGAATTCTTTTCACTGTTCTTGTATTAAATCGCGCTCTGGCGTGAGATGACACCAAGGCTGCTTATTTTTACCAGCCGTGCCGTAATCGCATCCGTGATGCCATCGGAAAAATACTCATCTTCAGGTACGCCCAGATTCTTGAACGGCAATACCACCAGCATCTTTCGTTCAAAACTGGAAGACTTTTCAGGAGAAGGAAAAATGCGGGGCCATAGCAGGACAGCAAGAGCAACCACCAGAACCAGTGCCGCTGCCCAGGGCCAAAGTCTGCTCAAACGCTTTTTCCCGCTGGATACTCCTGCCCGCCGGGATGGTGTGGAGGGAGAATCCATTTCCCGCTGTAACCGATGAAAATCGGCTAAAAGATCAGCAACTGTTTGATATCTCTCATCCGGTTTTTTTTACAGGCATTTGTCGACAATTCTTTCCAGTTCCCGGGGTATACCGGTCCGCAAACCGGTCAGAGGCTCAGGTTGCTCGTTCATGATAGAATAGATCACTGCCTGGTCATAATCACCTGAAAAAGGCCTTTCCCCTGCAATCATCTCATATAGGATCACACCCAGAGACCAAATATCGGAACGTGGGTCCACCCTCTCACCCTGCGACTGTACAGGAGACATGTAGAAAACTGTGCCCAGAGTAGTCTGTTCTCTTGTCAACGTAGTGCGCCCCCTCAGTTTAGCCAGCCCGAAATCCAGGATCTTGACCACCTGATCGCCGGTAATAAAAATATTCCCGGGTTTGATATCCCGGTGCACAATTTCCTTCTGGTGTGCTTTTTCCAATCCCCCGGCAATCTGTAATGCAATATCCAACACTTCATTCAATAGCAGCGGCCCCTGTTTGATCTTCAGATCCAATGCCTGTCCTTCATAGTAATCCATGCAAATGAAAATCTGTCCATCATCGGTCTCATCAATCTCATGAATGGTGCATATATTATGATGCTGAATTGCCGAGGCGGCTTTGGCTTCAAAAACGAAACGTTTCTTTTCCTCTTCCGCCTGATTGAGATGCAGGGGCAGAAACTTGAGGGCTACAAAACGGTCCAGCTTGGTGTCCTTGGCTTTGTAGACCGTGCCCATACAACCGCTGCCCAGCTTTTCAAGGATTTTATAGTGTGAGATGGTTTTACCTATCATGATTTCTCCAATATCCCAGCTTTAATTAAATACTGTTCCCCATAAAAATAGGAGATGAGACCATTATTTGCTCTCTATTATTATCACTTTGCTGGACTATCTACTGTATTTTTAGCGTTTAAGAGTAGTGGGGTAATCCTGTGGTCAATTTATTATAAAGTTTCTGGTTTTGACTCAGATAGTCTTTATAATATGGAGTTGTTGGTAAGTACACCGATTCGGTGTCTACTATTTGATTAAGTAACCCTGTGGGTGGCACATTTTCCGTTCAGTTCGCGGATTAACACCGAATCTGGGAAGTATATCCTCCTTCTGTATATATAACAAAATCTGTGGAATAATGCAATACTTTTTGTTGGTATGTTAAAAGTATGATCAGGGTGGAATATCATGTATACGGGTTTTATACATACTCCCAGTTTTTAATTTTCTCCTGAAAAGGGGGAAATGACTGATAACTGGATTAGCATTGTGGCGCCCGAACAAGTAATTTTCTTCATAGGCATACTATCATCATATTGGGCACTTAATACGAGTAGGAGTGGATGGTCAATCTCCTGGGCCATGGATTTAGTCAAGTCACACTAAATCGAGTACAAAAGTCGAAGCTCATTGTGATCGCCCTGGCGATTGGACCGAAACAATAGTTACTGCTTCACCGCGATCCCTGCCGCGAATATCGATTCATCTGATTAGGACTCTGGTAGTATGATATCATGACGTTTGCCGTCAATGATCTCGACCAACAAGCCGTCCTTTCGACGCAATAAATCGCCTGCCGATCTAGTGCGAATACCGGCATGAGAGAGTTGTCCGGCTATGCTTTAGCATTTGCTCTCATGCATTAAAACCATCCTATCTCGATTGATAGGGTCCATGAACCGCGATAACATTGTAAGACTCGATGCGGTCGTCTAAAATAATCACCTGGTATGTATCTCCGTTGCGGGCAACGCGCACCAGAATATGCCCCTGCTGGCTCTGTAACTTGGTCAGATTGGAACCAATCACAATTTTGGTGGCTGCCATGATATTCGTGGCAAATATATCACGAGGCCCTGGATAGATTTTAGTGGATAATAAACGCTGTAAAACACGAATATCCGGATGGCTGGGCGACCAGACCTGAATAATATGAACCTGGGGTTGCACCACACTGAGAAAAAACGCATTCTCCGAATCATGATAACCATGATGATTCAACACATTGACCTCCACCGGCGCAAGCGCCTTGGCTACCGGCGTTTCGACATCGTGCCAGATGGGCGCGCCATCATCGGGAACTCCGGTGATATCACCACCGTTGAAATAGTCGAATTTACCGTACGATAATCGAAATGCAATACTGCACATATTTTCAATGGGATAGTCATCCAGATGAAGCGTTTTTAATTCAGGAAAATGTTTCCGGGTGGTATTGCTCACCCCTGTCCAGATCTCACCATTGGTAGCGATGTTGCGAATTTCAAAATTATCGAATCGCATGGGGTGGTTGATGAGTACAACCTGATCATTTCGGCCGGGGATGAACCCTTCTACCGATGTCTGATTTTTTTGCAAGAGTTCATCCAAAAACGCGCGGTAATTTTTTACCATATCAATTTCTAATAAATCGGATGGATAATCATAATCCGGCCAACCGCGATCGATAATTTTTTTAAAAGGTAGATACTCCCCCACTTCGGTGATGCCGGTGAGGATATATTTTCCGGATGATGAATAGGGACACTTTGGCGAAATGTCTCCGATATGATCACTATGAAAATGGGTCAAAATCACATAATCAATCGATCTAATCGGTTGAATATGCGGCAGGTTGGTGATATAGCGAGCAATCCACTCACCGGGCATTCGGGAAGAATCCGGGCGTGCCGACGTGACCCGTGGTTTGGGTCGCTGGGTAGCGCCGGCATCGACTAGGAGGGTCGTACCGTCCGGGAGGATGAAAAAGGACGCTTCGCCTTTCCCGGTATTGATGTGATGAATATCCAATGTGCCGTACTGCCAGGCCGGCAATTTTTCACCAACGGTTTGGGGAATGGCCGTACTGCTTACGATGAGTGATGAGAGGAGGATCGTTTTAAGCGTTGATAAATATTGCATGATTTTTCCTTATTGTAACAACGCGAGCATTCTATTCGACACACCAGATGGTGTCTGCGGGCGGCAGGGGCAGAGTCCCGGTTGCTGCCGAACCGCCATTTGTTGATTGCGGCATGTCACTCAGACCAGACCGTTGCAGCTGGATCGACGCCATGCCGATACAGTGGCATTCAATAGAGTCTGGCGCATCGACATCTTCATCTATAAAAAAATACGCAAAATTATCTCGATTTACAATAAAATTCATTTCGGATTCAATCAACCCCGGGGTCGCCCTTATTTTTACAAAACCCCAAGTTTTGTATGGATTGGATCTGGCTTTAAAAGCGCGAGACACCCGGAGTTGCCGCAAAAAACGCGGCCAGCATTTCAGCCAACGACTAATGTGTGATAGGTATTATCTCGAAACATCCTGCCCGGCTTTCAGACAATCCCTTTTGCATTAATAATGGAGAAGAAGAAACGAGCAATATCACTTGCAACCGGCATTTTTGTATTGTATCTTCATCCCATAACTTTTTTACGGTTTCAGACCAGTCGGTAACCTTTTGAATTTCATCGAGGATCAACAGGGCTTTGTTTAATCGTGCCTGTCGGCGGCTGATTTCCCATTGCTGTTCGATCCAGTTATTTCCTTTGAGACCGGGCTCATCAACAGAACTGTAATGAGTGGGCAGGAGGCGAGATTCGGCAATTTGTCGCGCAAGGGATGTCTTTAACGACAATAATGGATTTGCCGCAATGAACTTAAACTTGGATTAGGAACAAATCAGTCCATCTGGTTAGCCAGCATGAGAATCTGATGCGATTGATCGGCTATATGATTTAGTTTGTAGCGGCAGATATCAAGCGTTTCTATATGCTTGTTCATTTTCGTAACTTGCCGGACATTGAAGTCATTCTCTATTATTCAGTATATTCTGACGCATCAAGGCCTAAAAAGTCCCGCTAAATTCTTGAACTTTTTCTAATGTGGGCATTGACGGTTGCGCTCCCCTCTTTGTTGCCGATAAAGCGCCTACCATATTTGCAAAAAAAACTGCCTGTTCCAGAGAATCATTCCTCGCGAGCGCATACGCCAATGCACCATTGAACGCATCACCGGCGGCTGTTGTGTCTATTGCGTTAATAGATTTTGTAGGAATGAGCTTGGCCTGAGTATCTGTCATCAGGAACGCTCCTTTTGCTCCCATGGTTATTATGACATCGGAGACGCCCATTTTTCGCAAAATACCAGCAGCCTCTTTGGCCGAATCCTCGTCCTGTACTGTCACACCTGTTAAAAATTGAGCTTCGCTCTCATTCGGAGTCAATATATCAATGAGAGTCAAAAGAGATTTATCAAGTTTTTGAGCCGGCGCCGGATTCAATACAACCTTGTTGCCCATTTTCGCTGCCAACTTGGTGGCAGAATAAACGGTTTCAATCGGGATCTCCAACTGCAGCAGGAGAATATGCGCACTGTATATTTTATCCGTTGCTGCCATGACATCTTTTTCACAGAGAGTACTGTTTGCTCCGGAAGCGACGGCAATACTATTCTCACCTTTGGCATCGACAAAAATAAGCGCGATCCCTGATGGATTGGAATCATCCTGAATGATATACTTTGTTTCAATTCCATATTCTTTAAAGTTCGCAATCGCTTGCGCGCCAAAAATATCTTTTCCGACTCGTGCGACGAATGTGACATCACCCTGCAATTTTGCTGCCGCTACTGCCTGATTGGCGCCTTTACCGCCGGCGGCCATAAAGAATTCACCACCGATGATAGTCTCTCCAGGACCCGGTAATCGCGGCACTTTGATGACCATATCTGTGTTGGAACTCCCCACAACAACAATTTCAGGCCGTTTCATTCAAACCCCTCTTTCCATTTTGTTTAATCCTGTCAATGATGAATTCCGTCCGTATATTGGTTCATGATGACAATCCATCCATTATCTCATACCATATTCTCGGCACTGGCGAAGATTTGCCTGACAAATGATACTATTGAATCAGAACAAGTTTTCTCACCTGGGAATAATATCCGGTATCCAGCCGATAGAAATATATCCCCGAAGCGATCAACTTTTCCATATCATCTCTGGCATTCCATTGAATCGTATGAATTCCTGAAGACATCCGGCCATTAACTAAAGTGCGTACAATCCGTCCATGAATATCGTGAATGAATAACCGAGTCAACCCATTTCGAGGTAACTGCACTGGGATTACTGTATATGAATTAAAAGGATTGGGAAAATTCTGGCCCAAATAGTATTCTTGTGGATGATCGTTGTAATCGAGGTTAATTCTATTATGAATTTTTTTTGTAACCGTCCATGAAATTTCTGTTGCATCCCAATAGAATTGATCATTTTTGCCTCTGCCGACGGCAAAATAAAGCCGATCCCCGGCCGATAAGTGACCCAAGTCATAGGTGCTATCGTCTCTTGTCCAGACCTGGTCGTTGGATGCATTTAGACTTGCTACTATTTCTTTATCCGGATTAAGAATTAAATAATTCACTATATTTCCCTGGTTATGAACACGCCTGACCGCCAGGTCTGATACACTATAAGTTCCACTGCAAGGAACGATAAAAGCAGCTACGGTGAGATGATCACTGTCCGGTGGATGAAGCTGTAAATCACGGACTCCTCCTGGCTCCGGTGTATTGTTCTCTCCACTATCGGAGCCGCGATCTATCGTACTCCTGCCGGCATACGGATATGCATTATTGACGGTAGTATTCGTCCAGAAAGCTTCGACCCGATTAAAGTCATCAAAATGTTGACTGGAATTGAAAATGTTAAAGAGCCTTTCTCTTTCAACACCACCGGCATCATTGGACATGTATAGCTCAATGGCTGTCGCAGCGCTTCCCTGTCGATCCGGCGCCAAAATGGGTTGAAAGGGATGATCAGTCTGTACATCATATGAATGCCATACGAATTGCCGGTGACTGCAAGAGTCCGTAACCAGCACCCACAGCGAACTTGAAGTCGCGTGAGAACCATCGTCAAAGGTGGCGACGCACTTTAAGAGAAACACACCGACACTGTCAACATTCCAGGCGTAGAGGTATGGGCTGCTAAACGCCTCGTTCAGTTTATTGGACCCAGAATAAAATTCCACTTTACTGACGCTGCCGATGTCGCTCGAGGCTTCTGCGCGAATCGTGATTTGCGCCGGCGCATAAAATATGGCGCCACTATGAGGCGAGGTGACCGTGACAAAACCTGCCGGTTGTAGTGCGCCGATGGTCCAAGCGCCGCTATCCGGAAGGGGTTTGTCTTCAAAATCAACCGAATAATATTCACGTAAATTTGTCCCTTTCCCCACTAAAGGGCTATCAGTTATCGGATGATAATCTCCATTATCTAAATCAACCAGACCCGGATCGCCGCTCCCGGCCTGATTGGCATCCCAATGCACTTTGGACCAATTATTGGCGTTCAAATACCAATTATTCTCCGTGACCACCCCGCCGGCGCCCGGCCCCTGATACGCATCCCCGGTATAAATGAACAAATTATTGCGAAAATGGATGCCATCATAAGCCAAATAGGCGACATCATTGAGTGGACTGGTAAAATCATGCGTTCGGATAACGGTATTATTATCAAAATAACAATCGTGACAGGGCGCCCACATGTACAACCAAGCCTGCCCATCAAAATTGATATTAAAGGCAACTCGCAAATTATGCACTTCCTGGACGTAGGGATTATGATCGGCGCCCCAACTGGATTCTATAAATCCGGCATTGCCTTCGCTATAATTATGATGAATATAAAAATTATCTTTATGGAATCTGCCGTCATCCAATTCGATCGCCCCACCATCCGATCCGTAGTCACTATCAATAGTGAGATAGTTCTTTATCACATTATAACAGACTTCCTGGTTGCCGATGCCTAATTGTATGCCCATGGGTCCCCATCCACCATAACTACCGGGCTCATTCCATAGTGCATGACTCGGTCCGTCCAGATAATTATGGGTGATAAGGGTATATTCTCCGCTTGATTGGATCGCCTTGGTGCATTTCATGAATACATTGTTTCTTATAACGTTGTGATCAGCCCCCACCTTGTTAAGGACCGCGCCCATTAAAAATATGCTTCTTAATCTACTGGCGTTTTTAGTGGCAGGCGTATCGTGAAAATAGAGGTTTTCAAGGATGATCCAGCTTCCCGATATCCTAATACAATTACCATTCAAGTTTAAATCGTCAGGATTGGTAAATCGGGGCCGTTCTCCCTCACCATATGAAGTAATCACGATCGGTTTTCCTTCAGAACCCGAATCAATTATCTGGATCGGCCCGTTAAACTGAGAGCCTTTTTTAAAAGCAACGGTATCACCCGGCTGTAAAGCAACTGTTGATACTTTCGCATGCGATCTCCAGGCGGTATGTATAGAAATCCCATCGGAATTATCGTTGCCGTTTTGCGAATCGATGTAATATGTTTTTTGAGCCCACAATGAGCTTGCATGGATACTGGAAATGGCGATAAATAAAGTCAACATACAACGAGTCGTCCAGCTGATGATGCTGTAACGAATCAAATTTATTTTCACTTTTACCACTTTATTCCCACTCTTGCATAACATCGATTAATTTCCTCCAGTCAGGGCCGTTCAGATGTTTTCAGAACGGCCCTGATCCTTGTGCCTATGATACTTACCGGATGAACGTCAACTTTTTAGTTTCGATGTTGTTGCCTGCTCTCAGCTTGTAAAAATAAATCCCGGATGGAACAGTCAATCCCGCATCATCCGTTCCATTCCAAACGACCTCATGCATACCGGGGGAAACGACTCTGTTGATCAATGTGCGAACTATCTGTCCAGAAGCGTTGTAGATCACCAATTGCGTTTCGCTTCGCTGTATCAGATCGAAGCGAATGGTCGTCGTCGGATTGAATGGATTGGGATAATTTTGATCCAAACGGAAACCTGCAGGATTCATCGGGGATCTATCCTCTACACCGGTTGTGGAGACCACCTTGTATCCCTTGCACCCGTCCAGTCTCCATGTTGCTTCCGCGTTCACATAGGTCCCACAAAATAGGTAGACCTCATTAGCAGTCCCTGAGCTAAATGGATAAATATAATCTCTCCAGTAACGCATCATCAATTCATTTCCAAAAATCAATTCGCCCGGAAATTGAGGTTGGACTGTACCCATTCGAGCACAATAATGTGGCACAGAGCGATCGGCAAGGGTAGCGCCACCTTGATTCACAATTTTCATATAACCCTTACAGTCTTCCACATCTCCGCTCCAGTAGAGGCTGTTTCCTTTTAAGTGAAAAACAAAGACATAATCCGTGTACGGCTCCACCTTGAAATCCTGGCCGACGGCTATCCATTGCCCGGCTGCCGTTGTAACGACTTTTAGATTTTTTTCGCCTTCCATGGATTGGCTGGCTTTTTCCACCTCAATCGTCGAACCGGCCGGTGGTTTGCCATCGTTGGTATCAATCCACCAGGGACTTTCAAGGCTCGTGGTCGCTTGATTTTCAAATCCGCCATCTTTAACAAAATCAGCTTCCGCAAGCTTGAACATCTTGAATCCATCGACTCGCCATGTGACCACATTGTTGACGAAGGTACCTATTATCAAGTACAGTTCGGTATTATCTCCCGAATTAAATAGGTAATGATAATCTCGCCAGAACGCCATGTTTTCGCCGCCGAAAACGATTTCACCGGGAGTCCACGGGCTACCATCAGACCCCCCATCATAATAATGGGGAATGGTCCTATCAGCAAGCGCATCACCAAATGCATCAATCACTTTCATATAGCCCTTGCACCATTCGGCATTTCCATCCCAGTAAATATTTTTATCCGCTTTCAAATAAAAAGTGATCAAGTAAGTGGTATTCTTTTCCACCGTCAAATCCTGTCCGATGGCGATCCACTGGCCGACGTCCGTAGTTACAATCTTTACGTTGTTGTTCCCCTCGTAGGCTTCACCGGTCCCTGATTCCACCTGGATGGTCGAACCGACCGGCGGCTTGCCATCATCAGAATTGATCCACCATGGACTTCCAAGTTCGGCAGTCGTCTGATTCTCAAATCCGCCATCTTGAATAAGGCCTTGACCGATGCCTGCCACCCATAACATAAATGTAAATGATATCATCAACGATAAAATTGCTTTGAGTCTCATTGCATACTCCTTTCTTTTAAATGAAATTCAGATAAAATGTACGTATCATCCTAGTGCTCTCGAAATCTTGTTTCAAGATATTGGCACCACCTCCCTTCAACGATTTTAATTGATATCTATTTTTAGACAAGTTTTCAAACCACCTCCTCTCGTATAAAACGTCATAAGATTGCAGGCTTTTTAAAGCCATTTCAATATGCAGCCTTATAAGGTGTTTTCCCATAGACGACCATATCGCTCAAGTGCATTCGGGCTGTATCGGTAGGATTTAATAGCCGCAGTTTGACTTCATGGTCACCTTCCGGCAATTGGTATCTCCAGAATGGAGTGAAACGGCGTTGCTTAAATGGGGTCGGCAGTGAAATGGTCTCGATCAATTCATCGTCGATGTACATCTCAACCTGAAAGGTATATTCTTCCGTTGATTTTTTGATCGCCTCACCATTTATTGCAAATCCAATCCCGTTGAATTGTATCGTCTTTTCATCTTTCAGGTTTTCATTCAGTTTTCTTTTCTCAATCGGATAATGATGCTCAAATGCGATTTCCAACGGGACCGTTTCAGGTTGTTGCACCTGAATAGTCACGGCATCTTCATCTACTTTTCCTCCATTTCTCCTGATCACTTCCAGGGCATGTTTGAAGGATAATGTATAGGCGTCGTTCAACGACATCGTGGTGTACTTGAAATCAATATCCTCAACATCCGCAAGTCCCTGTTTCCAAAAATCCGGTATTTGCCCATACCCTTTGATGGTGGCAAGAATCCCTCCCGCCGTGGCAGGATTACAGTCCGCATCATCCCCGCATCGGGTACTTATTTGATAGGTCCTGCTAAAATCGCACTTACCGTATAACAATCCGATAACAACCCAGGCCGCATTGATCTTGGCATCAATGTTAAATGAATCGAAAACACCTCGAGGGGAACCCATATCCTCGGACCATTTCTCATGGATTTTAAACCAGGTAGATTTCCAATTATCGGGATTTTCCTTATATCCGCGAATGACATCATTGATACACAGGGCAAATTTGCTGTTGGCGGGGATCGTCTTCAAAGCCTCCTGTACGACGGTCAAGACATCATCGTAAATAAAAGCCAACGCATACATGGCTGCCACATAGACGCCGCCATACCAGCCGTCTCCATAATTCATGATGTGGCCGACTTTGTCGCATAATTCACTGGCAGTATTGGGCATGCCCGGACACAGGAGTCCGATGAAATCCGCCTCAATTTGAAAATCGATGTCGTCCGCACAGGGATTATTCAGCCAATGTCCCGTTTCAGGCGGTTTCATGCCGTTCAAAATATTATGCCGCGCCGTCTGATTAGCAAACCAGAGAAAATAATC
>JAFGSU010000147.1 GCA_016934435.1 Candidatus Zhuqueibacterota bacterium
ATTATTCATGCGGATGAATTTCTGGAAGTGGCGGAAAAGTATAAAGTACGAGGCATTCCCATGACTATTGTAAACGATCAGAATAGCTTTTATGGCGCATTAGATGAAGAAGAATATATCAATCATATCCTCGAGATAACTTGACCTTAATTGTGCGATTTGTTCTCACTTTTCTACCTTCCCGGAAGCTTTCAGCTTTTCCAGAATTCAAGCAATGCTCGGGCAAGCCTGGCCGGTGTATATAGAAGAGCAGGCGACAACGAAAATGCGATTAAGTACTAGAAGCGAGTACTGGAAAACATTCCAGAATCGAAGAGCACCATAAAGGGATCCGCAAGAAACTTGGCGTGGTCGAATAGACCGCCTTCTTGAATAAATTAAAAATATAAAAACGGCTTTAAGGTATGAAGAGGTTATTTGGATCGTGAACAACAGGGACCTTCGAGGATGTAACGTCGGGCTAACGTTCTGCATGTAACATCTTCAACAGATAGCACGTATATCCTGTTGAGTGAATTTACCCAACACCCGCTGGATATAATCATATTATTCTGAGGGAGGCCAAAATGAAAAAATTCTTGGCCCTGATGTTGCTTTTGCTTCTGGCATTTTATCCTTCGGTCAAAGCCCAGTCTCCCGCGGCTTCGCCGGAAGCGGTATTCGATACTCTCTGGGAGATGTTCGATCAACGTTATGCTCTCTTCCCGGCCAAGTCGATCGACTGGCAGAAACTGCATGACGTGTACCGCCCCCGGATCGTTTCCGGCATGACGGAAGAGGAACTTTTCGTTGTTTTGACCGATATGTTGTCCCATCTGAATGATAACCATGTCATATTGTTGGCACAATCACTTGGCCGCGATTTTAGCGCCGGCTATATCGGTCCCTATATGGAAGACATGGGATTCGAAGGCGCGCTGCAGTTTCTTCAGCAGCATCCACTTCCCGTAAGATATTTCAAGAATGCGCCCCGGACACTGGAAAAAAGCGTTTTCCAGTATGGATGGGTTGATCGTGATGTCGGGTATATCCACTTCATCGGATTCCAGGCTGCAGTCAGCAACGCGGCGGCGATGGATTCAATACTGCAGGATTTCTCCTCCGCCCGTGCTCTCATTGTTGATGTCCGATATAACAGCGGCGGTGACGACCGTGTGGGCAAGATTATTGCGGACCGATTTGCCGACAAGCGCCGGCTCTATATGGTCACGCGTGACAAAAGCGGCCCCAGGTATGATGATTTCAGAGAACCAAGATACTGGCACGTCGACCCCGCCTCCCGGACCTTCACGAGGCCGACTATTTTACTTGCCAACCGTTTTTCAGTCAGTGCCGCCGAAAACTTTGTTCTGGCGATGCGGGTATTACCTCATGTTACTGTCGTGGGCGATTTCACGTCCGGCTGCTTCGCGGACATGGCCTGGTTCGATTTGCCCAATGGATGGCGTTGTTCCTATTCCAGAAACTATTTCGTAGACTATGAGGACCGCTGCTGGGAGGGGATAGGCGTTCCTCCTGACATCATGATACGGGGCGCGAACCCTGAAGGCGATACTGATCATGCATTTGAAGTCGCTCTGGCCTTGCTGCAGAATGGAGGGCCTTCGCCTCAGGATGAAAGCGCCAGCGCCGCCGCGGCGCGAGTCTCTCTTGTCGAGATCCTTTCCCAGGAATTGGAAAATGAGGATTATGCCGATGCGTATAAAAGTTACGAGCGAATTCGAGGAAATCTGAATCCAGTATCGTCCTACTTGAGTGCAAGGGAATTAAACGCCCTGGGATATCGCTTGATCTCCCAGGACCGCCTCGGAGACGCTTTAAATGTGTTCAAGCTTTACGTCGAAAATTTTCCAGAGGATGCCAATGCCCATGATAGTCTGGGAGAAGCATATATGCTCAATGATGACAATAAAAGGGCAATAGCCAGCTACCGAAAATCACTCGAACTCGATCCGGATAATCAGAATGCAGTAAAAATCCTGTTTAAGTTGCAAAACAAATAAACGGGCAATATTTATAACATACTGGTATAACAATGCGCTTGCAGTGGATTGTTAACGCGCACCATTCTTTCTAATTTTGAGAGTTTGGCCCAAAACCGTGTAATTGGAAAGTAGTTCCTGGCGCAAAACCACTAAAGCGCGCCGTTGAACAGATTAAGAAAAAGTAACTAATTGGATACAGCAGCGTCTTAACAAGTATTCAAACCATCGACGCTATTTGTAAGAGTTGTGCTTATGAATCGAACATCTTAAAAAATGACGGGTATATTAATCCTCTTTGCCATGCTGCTAACCGCATGGACAGCCCATTCACAGCCAGTTCCCGCCGCCACGGTTCCTCCCGGATGTACGGTGTTCACCATATCCAAAGGAGAACAGGTCTTTTTTGGCGGCAACGACGACTATATTCATCCCGACTCATACCACTGGATCGATCCGGGCGACGATGAGCATTATGGCGCGATCTGGATCGGCCGGCCCGATAACGTCCAACAGGGTGTAAACGAACACGGGCTGGCATACGATGCCAATGGCCTGCCGCGGGTGGATGTCAATCCTCATCATGAGCGTCTTCCGGTTGAGGGGGACTATACCAGCTATCCCATCCATATCCTGCACCAATGCGCGACGGTCGAGGAAGTGATCGCCTGGGTGAATGCACACCAATGGCATTCGTACATGCACGACCAGATGCAGTTTGCCGACGCCACCGGCGACGCTGTCATCATCAGCGCCGGAAAAGACGGCGAAGTGGTCTTCACCCGCAAGCCCCGCGGCGACGGCTTCCTGGTCTCCAGCAATTTCAATGTCGCCAATCCCGGCAACGGATTCAGCTATCCCTGCTGGCGCTATGATCTGGCTCAGGCGTTACTGAACCAGCTGCTCGAGCAGGAAAGCCGGCTCACCCACCTTGATGCCGCCGGCGTGCTAAAAGCTGTGCATACATCGGGGGGCAGCAGCTGGACCATTGAATCGCTGGTGGCTGATCTGCCCAACGGTCTTGTATATCTTTATTATTTTCATCAGTTCGACCGGCCGGTTTTGCTCAATGTGAAAGAAGAACTCACCGGCCAGCGAGCGCCCGGCCCCCTCAGCAGGCTCTTCCCGGATGATGTGCAGCAGGAAGCGGCGCGCCGGTATCAGGTCATTCAGGATAAAGCCCGGCGCTGCCGGTGGTTCGGCATTCTGTGGCTGTCGGCTGTCATCGTAAGCTTATTGCTTCTGATCATACTCGCCGCTGCGCGACAACGGCCCCTGCGTTTCTATCTTCCGGCCGTAATCATCCTCGGCCCCGTGGCCTTGCTGCTCTGCCTTGTGCTGGGATGGAAAAGACAACCGGGTGCCGGTCGCGTGTCACTGATAGAGGCACTGGGCGATGTCATGCCCACGGTTATCGCCTTTGTGGCCCTTATGGTCATCATAATCCTGATACCGCCGGTACAGAGCAATCCTCTTGTGCAGCTCGGCGTGGTTCTCTTTTTGCCCTTGCTGGTCGCCTGGCTGCTTTTCCATGGCCCCCTGTTAGCGCCCGTGAAGGAAAAAAGCTACGGGCATCTTCTGATCCATAGGTTGCCGCAGGTGTTGGTGACGGCAAACCTGGGTATGGCCGGGATTAACGCAGTTGCCATGCCGCTGGTGATGCTGACTATTCGCATCTGCACGGTACTGCCGATCACCGCCCATACCCTGATAATCTGGTGGGGGATCGCCGTTCTGGGGGCGCTGGCCGGCGTTCTGCTGATATTACCTTATGAGCGCTGGGCGATTAAAAGGGGGTTCCGGGCCTGGAGCTTACTGATATGGAAAGAAGGGGAAATTCGCACGCCCTCCTGGCGCAAGCTGGGATGGTGGATTGCGCTCAGTTATGCGGTTCTGCTTTTGGGACTCGCCGCAGGAGCGATGCTGTCGCAACTTGTAAAATAGCGCATACCCATTGGCTCAGCCTGAACACAGGTGGCGTGCGGTATGGAATGTTCTGTAAGGCGCACATCATATAGTACGCCGCAGCCTGCAAAAGGCAGAGCCTTGGATAATATCATCGATCGTCTGGCAGAGCCCTGCCGGACGGAATGCTGATGCGGGATTTCCATCCCGCCAGCCGCCGGATCAAACGGAATGCCATTGATGCCATGGAATCTGCTGGGACGAATGTTCCCGCCCAGCACACGCGCCGGAGCAATCTCCGGCGCGATCGAAAACTCATTTCGGAAAAGAAATAAGAGGTTGGATGCCTGCAAACTTGAGACGTGGTTTCCCTTTACATGGCGACACGGCATCGTTTCGCGTCACCGAATCCAATATGTGGTCATCGGCGCTTATCCTGGGAATCAACCTCGTAGGGATCGGCGTCCTGCTTCTCGTCCTTCTGGCGTGGAAAGAGTACTGGGCGGTCATCGCCGGCGTCGGTGGTGTGGGTGCGTTGCTGGCCTATCTCGGCGCCCGCAATAAGACGACGTGGCGGCTAAATATCAAGCGCTCAACCAGAACGTTCCTGGTGACGCGCAACAGCGTGCCGGTGCCGTCAAGCGCCGTGGATCTCGTAATCGTCAAACGGCCGGCTATCGGCTATTCACTGGCCATGCTTGTAAAAAACGGCCCTACGATCTATCTCGCTGCTTCCAAAAGCCAGGTGGTCCTCGAAGCGCTGCAGAAGGAACTCATGCAGTGCCTGGCCGAGTCGATGGTTTCCGGGACCATATAGCCACTAGCGCGCACTTTTACCGGCCGGAGCTGCATGGTTATTATTCATTATGAGACTTGAAAAAATATCAGAGAGGTATACTATGTCATTTTTCACAAGCAGGCTGCCGGCCATATCGCTCGTTACGCTAATCCTCTTCGCTTCATGTGCAACAAAAGAAGGGGATTCACTCCCTTCTGAAAAAGTCCTTGCCGGATATCTTGAGTACAGCAAGTACACAGATCCGGGTGAATTTGAATATCTTTATGAAAATTTGCCGGAATCAATAAAAGCCATCTGCGATCTTATCAAGAAGCAACTTGTCCACCCTTTTGACATTGAGAAATTTGGCGATCAAATTCCCAGGGAACGCGGTTATGAAGATCAATCCCTGGTAACGGTCGAGCAAATGCTCAAAGAACTGCTTGCCCGTGATCATTCCGGTCTCGTATCAGCACGGAAACCGGAAAACCGGCTGGTCGTCGCCTGTGTGCATCATAGTATGTTGCTTGCTTCGATATTGCGGCA
>JAFGSU010000148.1 GCA_016934435.1 Candidatus Zhuqueibacterota bacterium
ACACCACCTCCACCGGCGTCAACACCTGGCAGAGCAATGCCGTCTCCCTCCATTTTGCCCTGTCGCAAGCTTACGACTATTATGAAACCGTCCACAATCATAGGAGCGTGGATAACGATATAAAAAGCTTCAACACTTATGGTGTAATAAATTTAGGGACGAATTACGCCAATGCTTATTGGAATCCGAGCGCGCAAATGTTCTTTTTCGGCAACGGCGACCAGGTGGAATTAAGCGATTTGGCCTGCGGCCTGGACGTCGTCGCGCACGAATACGGCCATGCGGTCACCTCTTATTCTTCGCAGTTGATTTACGAATATCAGTCCGGTGCCCTGAACGAGGCTTTCAGCGATTACAGCGGCACCATGGTTGAGTTTTATACATCGCCCTCCACGGCCAACTGGATCATGGGCGAGGGTGTGATGGCATACGGTAGTTCTTACATCGGCATGCGTTCCATGGAGAATCCCCACGATCCCCGCGTTTCCGGGAATTATCAGCCGGCCAAAATGTCGGAGTATTTTGATTTGCCGTTCGAGCAAGATCGCGGCGGTGTGCACGTCAATTGCACCATTCCGGGGCACGCCATCTATCTGATATCGCAAAAAGTGGGGCGATCGAAGATGGAAAAGATCGTCTATCGCGCCTACATCCATTATCTGACGCCGCAGGCGCAGTTCATCGATTTTCGTCTGGCAGCCATCCAGGCGGCTAACGATCTCTATTCCAGCACCGAAGCCAATCAGGTGGCGCAGGCATTTGATGAGGTTGAGATTTTCGAGGGCAGCGGCACCAAGCCGCCGGATCCCTATGTGCCGGTCAGCGGCGAGGACTATATCCTCTGCGTCAGCCAGAATACATCGCAGATATTGAATATCAAGTCGGAGGTCCCTTTTAAATCGGAGAACAACACTCCGACCGGCGTCTATACCATCAACAAGCCATCGGTGAGCGAGGACGGTTCCGTCGTCGCTTATATCGATAATAACGGCAGCGTCAACCTCTACTATCCGGAAACCGGCAAGAACTCTGTTGTCGACAGCCAGATTAAATGGCACAGTATCGCCATCTCGCCGGATTTGAGTCACATCGCCATGGTTCCGGATACGGACGAATATCCTTCCATGATCGGCATCATCGACATGGTGAAAGGTGAATCGGAATTTAAAACCCTTTACGTCTCCACCACCGGCGAAGACGCCGGCGCTCTGGCGGATTATGCCGATATCCTCGACTGGTCCAACGATGGCAGCCTGCTGCTGTACGATTGCTGCTATTCAATCGAAAAGCCGGACGGGACCACCCAAAAGACCTGGGGATTGTACGCCACCACGCCCGAATCGGAAACAGCGGTGAGCCTTTTCACGCCTTCCTATGAATATTCGGTGGGCAACCCGGCGTTCTCCAATACCAAGGACTATGTGATCGCGTTTGACTATCTCGCCAACGATGGGAGTGATTATGTGGTTTTTGCCTATGATCTGTTCGAGGGCGAATTAGGCGTTGTGCATGAAAACGTCAATACCATGGGCCATCCGAGCTTTTCGCCGGATGACAGGAAAATCGTCCTGCAGGATAAAAACAGCAGCAATGAGTATTTTTTGGCGCAGATCGATCTGGACGGCGAAGGATTGAACGGCGTGGAGGCAACGTATACATTATGGGTCAAACCGGTTAAAATGCCGGTATGGTATGCGACCGGCGAGCGCAATACTCTATTATTGGCGGAAAATTTTGATACCTGGAAGACCAGCGATCCCTTTCCACCGGAAAATTCCGGCTGGTGGCTGTCGACCACCTGTGCGGCCAATACCTGGCGGTTGGGTAATGGCACTACTTCACCTTTTAATGATATCGACCCCAATAATGTATATTCGGCTGTCGTCCAGCGTTCCGAGACGGAGGATCAGAAAGAGGAGTTTTATTCACCCTATTTCGATCTGCCGAATGGCAATTTTGCCCTTCAGTTCTGGACGTGGTATAATGATTCCTATTTTTCCAAATACGATCTGAATGTGTGGGTCAAGGTCGACGGTGAATGGCAGGAAGAATGGCAACTGTCGAAAAACGGCCAGAATAATTTCTATGGCTGGCAGCAGTTCACCATTGATCTATCGGCGTTTCAAAACAAAAAGGATTTGCGTATATGCTGGCAATACATCGGCAAAGGCGGCGCCTCGGGTTTCCTGGATGATGTGAAAATCGGTATTTTCAGTCCGGTGGATGAAACACCGCCGCAGCTTCCGAGTGAATATGCCCTAATTTCATTCCCGAATCCGTTCAATCCGACGACGAATATCCAATACACGTTGCCGAAACCGGAAACCGTACACATTGAGATCTATAATATCGCCGGTCAGGTGGTGGAAAGCATTACGCAAAAAGCGATGGCCGGCACGTATGTTTTTACATGGGATGCGGCAGCGCTGCCTTCGGGCGTCTATTTCATCACATTGCAGGCCGGTGCGGAGACGTTGATGCAAAAGTGTACGCTGTTGAAATAAAGGGTGGACGCGATGCTGCAATTTAGCAAGTAGGACAGCATTGCTCAACCTGCTCATGCGAACAGGTCTCCTCTGCAATCGAGAGGAGACCTTTTTTTTATCTTGATTCTTAAACAAAAAATTATTAATCTTGCAAAAATATAATCTATCTTTTGAGGAGAGTTATGAATACTGATTCAAATCAAACTAAACGCGGCATTTCCCGCCGCACGTTTCTCGAAGGCTCCGCTGCAGCTGCGGCTGCCTTTACCATTGTGCCGGGAGAAGTGCTGGGCCAGAAAGGCAAACAAGCTCCAAGCGACAAATTGAACATCGCGGCCATCGGCGTTGGCGGCAAGGGCAAGTCGGATATCACCGACGCCTCGACGGAAAATATCATCGCGCTGTGTGAAGTGGATGATGAAAAGTATATCGAGCTGTTCAAGCACGCCAAGGAAAACAAGCCCGAAGCCATCCCTATGCTGGAAAAAGCCAAACGCTACAAAGATTTCCGCATCATGCTGCAGGAGCAGGCAAAGAACATCGATGCGGTGATCGTCAGCACGCCGGATCACACCCATGCCGTGGCGGCGATGATGGCGATAAAAATGAAGAAACATGTTTTCGTGCAAAAGCCTTTGACCCACACGGTCTATGAAGCCCGTATGCTGGCGCAGGAAGCCGCCAAACAGGGCGTCATCACCCAGATGGGCAATCAGGGGCACGCGTCCGAGGACGCGCGTCTGCTCAACGAATGGATCTGGGACGGCGCCATCGGCAACATCCACGAAGTGCATTGCTGGTCCAACCGGCCCATCTGGCCGCAGGCCATCGAAGCGCCGACTGAAATTCCCTCGGTGCCGCCGACGTTGGACTGGGATTTATGGCTCGGTCCGGCGGCATGGCGACCCTATCACCCTGACTTGTGCCATTTTGTCTGGCGAGGCTGGCTCGATTTCGGCACCGGCGCCATCGGCGATATGGGCGCCCACATCATGGACCAGCCCTAC
>JAFGSU010000149.1 GCA_016934435.1 Candidatus Zhuqueibacterota bacterium
AATTGATCGACGAAGGTCGCGTCAATATTCTGGTTGATTTTCAAGAATTGAACTATATCAGCAGCGCCGGATTGGGCGTGTTCATGGGTTTTATCGAAGATATACGCAGCAAAAATGGCGACATCAAGATGTGCGGTATGTCGCCCAAAATTTTTCGGGTCTTCGATCTGTTAGGATTTCCCACAATCTACCAAATTTATGAAAATCAAGATGAAGCAAATCTGGTGTTCAAGAATTCAACAAACAAAGATGCAGCGAGTTAAACTTGAATACCGACCCTGTACGAAAGAAAAGAATACTGCAACCGTTTTCTAAAAAGCCAATTCTCTTGGAATTCAAAATAGGTAGGACCTATGATGCAAAAACCCAAAATGCAATATAAATTACGTATTCCCAGTCAGACGGACAATCTCGAACTCATCCGCTATTTCATCGGCAAAGTGGCGGAAAAAGTCGGATTTGATCGGGATGATGTCGGTAAAATCGAACTGGCGGTGGACGAAGCTTGCACCAACGTAATGAAACATGCCTATACCGACGATAATAAGGATAAATCGCTTGATGTAGCGGTAAAAATTGATTATGAAAAGCTGACGCTGATCGTTACCGATCACGGCAAGGGGTTCGATCTGGAAAAGGTTAAAATGCCGGATATGAAAGAATACCTGGCTGAATTGCGCGTCGGCGGCCTGGGCATCTATCTCATGCGCACCCTCATGGATGAAGTGGATTACGATATCCGTCCCGGACGACGTAACCAGGTAAAAATGATAAAATATTTAATAAGCAAAAAAACGTCTGAGATTGTTAATACCAATTAGCCTGCAGTGGCTTACGAAATGAGGAATCAGTAACAGCAGGATAATGAATATATGAAAGAATTTAGGCAAAATGCCATAGAGCGTGAAAAGGACCAACGTCTGGTCGAGTTGCAATCGCTGTTCGAAATGGGCCAGGTACTCAATTCCTCTCTCAACCTCAATAGCGTTTTGAACAACCTTTTACTTACGCCCATGGGCCGTATGATGATCAGTCGGGGTCTCGTCCTGGTCGGCAATGATACCAACGCCTTTGAAGTAGCCGTTGTTAAAGGATTACCCCGATCTCTTATCGGTAAAAAGATATTTATTGACCATGAATTGAGTGAAGCCAAATCGTTGCGCGATCTGGATGAACATGAAAATATATATTTGACCTTTTTCCAGGATCTGGATATTGAAATACTCTTGCCTATTATCAGTGATAACAAAACCGTGGGGGTAATGGGTCTGGGACGAAAATTGGGACAGGTCGATTACACCCACGCCGAAATTGATTATTTAAATTCGCTTACGACTATTGCTTCCTCGGCCATCCAGAATGCCATCATGTATCAAAGGATGGAATTGGTTAATCGGCAGTTGGATAAAAAGATCCAGGAACTGAACACGCTGTTTGAAATCGGCAAAGAGCTCAATGCCACCCTGCAAAAAGAGCGAATTGTCAATTTGCTGATCTACGCCATTATGGGCGAACTGGTTACCAGCCGGTGCTTTGTATTTCTGAAAGAACAGAGCGGTATGAACCTGTACGCCGCTCGTGGCTTACATACCAACGAACCGCAGCTACAGCCCTTTATGGGGCGGGGATTCCTGAAAAGTCTGGCCAAGGTTGATCAGCCTTTTCTGGTAGAGGAAGCAGAGTTGTCGCGAAATTTGCAAATATTACCGAAAGAAAATCTCAAAGTTGTCGTCCCCATGCAAATACAGGAGAAGACCAAGGGAGTTCTGGTAATCGGCGAACGGATTACAAAACAGGCCTATAAAACGGATGAAATCGATTTTCTGACGACGCTGTGCAATCTGGCTATGATATCCATCGAGAACGCCAGATTGTTTGAAGAAACGCTGGAAAAGCAGCGGATTGAAGAAGAACTCAATTTTGCTCGCGATATCCAGCAACGGTTATTGCCGCGTGAATGTCCTAAAACCGAGAAAATTGAAATCCAGGGGTTGAATATTCCCTCCAGACAGGTAGGCGGCGACTATTTTGACTGCATTCAACTGGATGAAAATCATATCGCCGTGGCTATTGCCGATGTCTCCGGCAAAGGCGTTCCTGCGTCCCTGCTTATGTCCAGCCTGCAGGCCGGGATGCGCAATCTGGTAACCGCCAATGGAGATATCCCATCCATGGTCGGCAAGATTAATAATTTCATCCATGCCAATACCAGCTTTGACAAGTTTATCACTTTTTTCTACGCCGAAATTGATCTGGTAGAAAATACGATTTCTTACGTCAACGCCGGCCATAATCCGCCGTACCTCATCCATGCCGATGGTTCGTGGCGGCTCCTGGAGGCGGGCGGGCTGATTCTCGGCATGATGCCGGATATGCCTTATGAGAACGAAACCGTGCCGATGAAAAAAAATGATCTGATCCTGATGTACACCGATGGTGTAACCGAAGCAAAGAGTACATCGGATGAAGATTATGATGAAGAACGCCTGGAGAAAATTTTAAAAAAATCGTATGTATCGAGTGTCAATGAACTGATAGATGAAATTGTAGCCGATTTGCGCGCTTTTACCAAGGGCGCCCCTCAATCCGATGATATCACCATGATGGCGGTAAGGTTTTTACAATAATATGAGCCCGAGAAGCGAAAACCATGCCCGTATCCTGGTAGTGGAAGATGAAAATAATCTGCGCCGACTCTTTGTTCAGTATCTCGCCCGGCAGAAATATGCAGTCGATGAGGCGGAGAGCGGTGAGAACGCATTAAAAAAAATTGCATCGCATGATTATGATCTCGTTGTTACAGATTTGCAAATGGCCGCGATCTCCGGTCTGGAAGTACTGCAGGCGGTCAAACAAAAAGATCGGCTGGCGCAGGTATTGATTGTAACCGGCTACGGCTCGGTCACTACGGCCGTCAAAGCCATGCAGCAGGGCGCCTACGATTATCTCACAAAGCCCATGCATCTTGATGCCCTGGGCGTAAAAGTGAAAAACGCGCTCGAACGTCGGCAATTGTTATTGACGCTGCATGAACAACAGCAAAAAATTGAAAGCCAGCGCCAGGCGTTAGAACGAGACCTCGAACTGGCATGCCAGGTACACGCAAGTCTGGTGCCGGAGCAATTCATCAATAGCTGGATGAGGATAAGCGTCCAATACAAGCCGATGATCGGATTGGGCGGCGATTTTGCCGATATTTATCAGGATCACAACGACAATGTGTACATCAGTGTTATCGATGTAACCGGACACGGCATCGCCGCCGCGTTGATCGTAAATCGTGTCTGCAGCGAATTGCGCAAATTGGTGCGTGAAAGCCTGACACCGAAGGAAATCATCTATCATTTGAACGACTCGTTCATTTCGACCTTTGCGGATACCGGCCTTTTTTTGACGATGATGTCCATTAAATGCGAACGGGCAAGCAAACAATTGACCTATGCAGGCGGCGCCCATCCGGCGGCCCTGCTGTGGAATCATCGGCAGCAACAGTTTTCTCTGCTGCATTCACAAAATCCGATCATCGGATTTGATAAAATGAACGCCGACTCGTTTATCGAAGATCAGGTAACCATCTCAGAGCAGGACAGACTCTATCTCTATACCGACGGCCTCCTGGAGGTGGAAGACAAGCAGGAAAAGCCGCTGGGCCTCACCGGGTTGTTGAATTTTATTCGCCCCGGAAGCAACAAAGATGCCGTGACCGCTGCGCCACTCATCACCGAAAAGGTCATCCAGTATGGCCGCGGCCAAGTGGGAGATGATCTGTTACTTCTGGTTGCTGATTTCCTGTAGCCCGGCTAATGCATTCTGCCTCATAAATACCGAAAGCAGATTTTAACCGGCGGTCTGCAGCAGACCCGGACCAAAGAACGAATAAATCCTTGAATAGTAAAATGAATATTTTATAACGTTCCTTGACATGATTACCGACAGGCCTAAAATCCTTCTCGTCAATCCGGCCATCTATGATTTTTCGGCATATGATTTTTGGATAAAACCGTTGGGATTGCTGCAAATAGGCGCTGTTTTGCGACGGCTGGGATATGAGGTGAGCCTGGTGGATTGCCTCGATCGTCACCATCCCCTGGTCCGTCATAACATAAAGTGTTATGACATGCAGGACAGAGCGGATGGCAGCGGCAAGTTCCATCGCGAGGAACTGGAAAAACCGCCGGTTCTCGCGGATATCCCCAGAAAGTACTGCCGTTACGGCGCTCCGCCGGATGTGGTAGAACAAATGATACAGTCGGTCCCCAGACCGGATGTCATTTTATTGACTACGGGTATGACGTACTGGTATCCGGCCGTGCGCGATATGGCGAATATGTTGCGTCAACATTTCGGCAACACGCCCATCGTTCTGGGCGGATGGTATGCGACGCTCTGTCCATCCCATGCCCGGACCATGGTGAATCCATCTTTTATCATACGCGGCGAGGGCGAGGAACAGGCTATTCGATTGATCGCCGAACTTACGGGTGGGCCGGGCGCTGATTTCCATTATGAAACGCTGGATGAATTGCCGTATCCGGCATTTGATCTTTATCCGGCGCTGCATTCCGTGCCCATCCTGACTTCGCGCGGCTGTCCGTATCGTTGCAGTTTTTGCGCTTCACATCTGCTGCTCAAAAGCTATCGCCGTCGATCGCCCGATGCCGTTGCGGCGGAAATCCGTTTCTGGCGGGATAAATTCGACATACGGCATTTCGCTTTTTATGATGATGCGCTTTTACACAACAGCGAGTCATACGCAAAACCGATTTTTCGTCTGCTGGCCGAAGAAGGGGATAAAGTGTTTTTTTATACGCCGAACGGATTGCAGCCGCGACACATCGATGCGGAGATGGCGACGCTCTTGTATCAGGCCGGTGTCGCGCAGTTGCATCTCAGTTTTGAATCGGCCAGTCCCGAGCGTCAAAAAGCCATGGCCCTGAAGGTGACCAATCGACAATTGCGTTCTGCAGTGGAAAATCTGTTCCGAGCGGGCTATGCAAACAGCCAGATCGGCGTCTACGTGCTGATGGGCTTGCCGGATCAGACAATGGATGAGGTCCGCCGGAGTGTCGACTATGTGCATCATCTGGGTGTTAAAATAAATCTGGCATCTTTTTCGCCTATCCCCGGCACCCGGGAGTGGCAGCGTGCCGCGGAAATGGGAGTATGGCAGCAGGAGCAAGATTTGTTACTGGGAAATAATTCACTATTTCCGATCTGGCGCCAAAAGTACGGCTGCAAAGCTTGTCTTGACATGACTTTGTGGGTAAAAAGAATTAACCAAACAATATCAGACGTATGATATGAAAATTTTGCAGAGACTGTGGACAAAGCTGTCTTTAGCAATCATCTTCCTGCTTATTATCATCATGTCCATGGTAACATATTTTTCAACCGTTCGGCAAAGCCGGGTGCAACGGGATGAGTTTCGCACCAACATGAAGCGTATTGCGCAGCAGATCGCTTCCATTCGTTTTGCCGAGACCGAAGGGTGGTACACCTACCAGAACTGGATCGATAATATCATCGCTTCCAATGTGGGGGAGGATCTGGTCTATATCGCCATTTTTGATGAGAAGGATTCGCTTACGGCCAGTGCGTTGAACCGGCAATGGCTGGACCTCGGCAATACCACTTATTTCACCGTCGAGGAGCAGCGCGATATCGTAGAGCGGCTGGTCTCCGGTCAGGTTGCGGAAGAGAGTGAAAATGATTTTGATCACATACCCATCAACATTCGCTGGGGCGATGAATTCCTCGGCACCGTTGATGTCGGTTTTTCACTCATCGAACTGAATAATCGGGTTCGCCTGCGTCTGCTCATCAGTCTTGGATTTTTAGCATTATCCTGTGTTTTCGGCATGCTGGCTGCCGTGCTGATCAGTCACCGGATAACGCGACCCCTTAACAAGCTTTCGCAAGCCATCCTTAAGGTGGCGCGCGGCGATACGCCTCAGCAAATCGCCGTCACCAGTCGCGATGAGATCGGCGAGCTGACTTCTGCTTTCAATACCATGGTCATCGGATTGCAGGAAAAAACGTTCATCGACCAATTCAGCCATAAATTGGGCTTTACCTATGAGCTGGACAGGTTGATGGAGCTGATCATCACGGAGATTTCGAGCGCCCTGCAAGCCGAAAAAGGCATTCTGGTTCTGCTGGACCAGAAATCAAAAAATATTATTCCCATTCGCTGCAGTCATTACAAAACCGGCGGTGCCGTGAACATCAGGCATCATACATCATTCAAATGGCTGCAGGAATCCGTCCAGGATAATATCCTCATCCACAGCCAATCCATCTTTCATCCGGAATGGCTCAGACTGCGAAAAAGAATGGTGGATTGGCCGAGAGAAACCTGGTTGATACCCATCCGCAATAACGAAGGTATTATGGGTTTGTTTATTCTGGCAAATCCCAACATGCAACTACAATCCATACAGGAGACGAAAAAGTATATCAGCACCCTGATCGGACAAGCCGGCCTCGCTCTGGAAAATGTTCTGTTACTGATGGAATTGACCGAACAGGAACGCATGAAAAAAGAGCTGGAAATTGCCCGCGAAGTGCAGAAACGGCTCCTCCCGGTGTATACACCGCAGATGGATTCATTGGATATTTCAGGCATCTGCATCCCGGCCACGGAAGTAGGCGGCGACTATTTCGATTTTATCCAGCTATCGGAGGACAGGCTTGCTATCGTCGTGGCGGATGTTTCCGGCAAAGGTACGTCCGCAGCATTTTATATGGCGGAAATTAAAGGCATGATCACCAGCCTGGCGCATATCTATCAAAAACCCAAAGAAGTAGCCCTGAAAATAAATGAAAAATTGTACGACAAACCGGATCGTCGTGTTTTTGCCACCATGATCTATGGTGTGCTCGATCTCACCGCGAGGCGTTTCGATTTTGTCAGGTCCGGCCACATTGCCCTGGTGATGAAAAAAAACAAACCCACATCGCACGTCGATTTCCTCATACCCTCCGGTATTGGATTGGGATTAACCAACAACGATATTTTTCTCGAGACCCTGGAGGAAAAGACCATTTATCTTGCCGCCAACGATATACTGGTCCTGTGCACCGACGGGGTTACGGAAGCTATGGACGTAAAAAAAATGGAATTTGGCGAAAACCGGCTCAGCGATGTTCTGATGCGTTCACGAGCGGATACCATGGAAAATCTGCAAAAGAGTATTTTAGCCGAACTCAAACAATTTGTCAGAAACGCACCGCCCCATGACGATGTAACCCTCGTCCTGGTAAAAGTAGCTTGAAAAGAGGATGCTTCATGAAAAAGATACTCGTTATCCTGTTTCTCTACGGCCTTCTTATTCAAAGCTGTAAGATGGACAGTGAGCGTCGTATCAAACTAACGGATGGTACTTTTAATGGATTGGCAACCCGCAAAGTGGCGACGATTCAACTGGCTGCCGCACGCAAGCGGAGCATCGCTGTAATCCATCTCACCAATGAAACCAACAACCGCGCCCTCGATTGGCTGCAGAACGGCATTGTCGAAATGTTGGGCAATGATCTTGCCCAATCGCGTCAATTCTATGTTGTGCCGACTTCCATGACCCAGGAAGCGATGCAGCAGCTTAACCTTACCGATTCTGATCATATATCTCGCGATTCCGCCCAGGTCGCGGCCAGACAGCTGCGCGCCTATGCTTTCATAATCGGCCGATACTGTATGCGTCACGATTCGCTTGTGATAGAGACCGAGTTAAGGCGAACCGAAGACAATGCCCTGATGGGCAACCAGAGCGCTCAGGGTTTGCGCCTGGAGAACGTCTTTATCATGGTCGACCAGCTTACCCGGGCGCTGCGCAACGACTTGCAGCAGTCGCTGCGCCAATCTGCAAATTTGGAATTGGAAACAGCCGCGCGCCCGACCGAATCCATAGAGGCTTATAAGGCTTACCTGCAGGGTTTGGAATATTATGAAATGGTGCAGTTTCGCAAGGCGCTTGGTTTTTTTGAGCAAAGCCTGCAATTGGACAGCACCTTTGTGGCAGCCTATTATTATACCGCCCTTATACAGTCCCAGCTCAATAATGATCTGGATCGCGCGCGCGAATTGGTCGCCAGAGGATTACGGCACAGCGAAAAAGCCAGCTTGCGCGATCGTTTATCGCTTCGGTGCCTGGACGCGTCGTTACGCGGGGATGTGACACAGGCCCTTGCTTATTATCAGGAAATATGCGATTTTTACCCGGAGGATGCCACCGCATTTTTAAATTTGGGGACGTTTTTATATGGCTTGCAGCGATATGAAGAAGCGATCGATTATCTTGAAGCAGCCGCTAACCTTAATCCGAATTATAAGACCGCCTATAATATGCTTGGCTATACTTATGCTCAGCTGTACAAAGTCGATCTGGCACGAAAGGCTCTCAAGACCTACGCGAAATTGGCCAAGGAGGAACCGAATCCTTACGACAGCCTCGGCGATATTTTGATTCGTTTCGGTCTCGTCGATGAAGCGCTCGAGGCTTATCGGCAGGCTATCAAAAATGATCCGACGTTTTGGGCCTCCCATTTTAATACCCTCATAGCGCTGGTTGAAAAGGGCAAAGTCGAGGAGGCAGAAATAAGCGCCCTGGATCTAATAGAAAAGGTTGAGCGAAATTCGGACAAAGCAAATGCGTTGATATATCTGGCACAAATACAACTGGTGAAGGAAGATAAAGAAGCGGCGTTGAAATATTTCCAACAGTCTGCAGAACTCGATCCGCGATCCCAGACAGCGTTAACGTTTATCGTCCAGTTAAAGCTCGATCCCGATAATAATGAAGCGCGCCTGCGGCAATGGCTGCAGCAAATCAAAGCCCTCACGCCCGAAGAACTGGCAAATTATCATCAACTCACCATTTTTGTAGCGCTGTGCCTCGAGAATGAAGTATTGCTGCCGGAACTGGATTCCCTGCTCATAGAGTGTGATCGATTAATAACCGCCCCGTTCAGGAAAACCATCCTTGCCGCTTTTCGCCAGATCGTTCATATTTATCAGGGCAAAGGTGATTTTTATTCGCTATTCAGGCTGAGTGAAGAGAATCGGAGAGAAGCATTAAAGTACATGCCTTCTATCATGTGGGAATTTTACTGGCACTATTTTTACCGAGCCCTCCTGCGTTCTACCGGTGATTATAATGAGATGAAGGAATTCATCGTCGCTCAGCGCGATTTATCGCGCGCGGTCGGCAATATCCCTTTTGATGCCCAATACAGCAATATTTTGGCGGTGATCGAAACGCTGAGCGGCAATAGATCTTCTGCTGAAAAAATTCGCTCACATACTGGGCTAGCCAATGAGAAGGATTGGCGTTTTAGCGGCTCCTATCCCGCGATGCAGGGATTCTATCTGAAATTTGCACCGGAAAAAAATCTCTCCGCAAGTGCTTCATCCAATGGTATCTGGAGGGATGGATTCGACGGCCTGCCGGATGGCTACCTTAATTTGAAGGCGATTTTCGAGCGTGAGTTCGGTTTGACCGGGTATGCCCGATTAACCGTGCATTCGCCAAAACCGCAACCGGCCTGTATCAGAATGGGCTCGAATCGACCCTTTAAACTCTGGGTCAATAATCAACCGCTAGTCACTCTGTTTCAATACACCCAGGCCCGCATGGACGAGAATCTTTTCTGGGTGAAATTGCGAGCCGGCAGCAACAGCATCGTGGTCAAGGTGAACAGCCTTTTTGGCCCAACCGGCTTTTATCTGCGCGTTACCGATAAAAACGGCTATGGCTTGCCGGGGATTATTTTTGGTGAGGATGAAACCGACCTTCTTAGCGATGCATCTATGCAATAGGGTAGTCTTCATGCAGAATCCGAACGCGCAAGTAAAGAATGCAGAAAACAAGCAGCCTTTTTATCTGGCGGTTGCCGGCAACATCGGCGTGGGCAAAACCACGCTGACAAAAATGATCAGTGAGCGGTTTGCATGGAAAGCTTACTATGAGCGCGTCATCGATAATCCCTATCTGAATGACTTTTATACCGATATGCACCGGTGGAGTTTTAATTTACAGGTCTATTTTCTATCGCGCCGCTTTATGGATCAGCGTGTTATATCGGAGAGTAACGAATCATGCGTTCAGGATCGCACGATATACGAAGATGCCGAAATATTTGCCTATATATTGCATAAACAGGGTTTTATGAGTGATCGTGATTATGATAACTATCGTGAGTTATTTTATGCCATGACCGATTATTTGCGCAAGCCTCATATGATCCTGTATTTGCGCGCTTCAACCTGGACGTTGATTTCTCGCATTCGCAAACGGGGCCGGGAGTTTGAGAAACGCATCACTACCGAATATCTGTTCGAGTTAAATGATGCCTATGAACGCTGGATCGAACAGTTGCAGTCGACTTTGCCGGTGCTCATCGTCGAGGCTGATCAAATTGACTTTGAAAAACGGCCGGAAGATTTTTCATATATCTGCCATCGTATCGAATCCGAAGCCGATAAAGTGCCGGCGAAATAAATAAGGGTTGAAATAATTCAGGAGCGGAATGGAACATACACAAGAAGAACCATCGGAATTTTCATCGTATACATTGTCATATCCCACAGAAGAGCGACCTGTTTATCAAAAATGGGGGCTGCCGCAGCGGCGGCCGTACATTAATATTATTTTGTTCATTTTAACCATCTTGTCCACCTATGTCACCGGCGGTTTATGGTACAGCGCATCTATCATTACAATATTATTATGCCATGAGATGGGTCATTTTATCATGTGTCGTCTTTACAAGGTGCCGGCAACGTTGCCTTTTTTTATCCCTTTTCCTTTTGCCAATCCATTTGGGACTATGGGTGCGGTTATTCAGATGAAGGGCGGCATTCCCAGCCGCAAAGCGCTTTTTGATATCGGCGCAGGAGGTCCTTTAGCCGGCCTGGTGGTGACTCTGCCGATTATTTTTATCGGGCTGTCGCTTTCCGATGTTGTCATTTCGACGCCTTCGGAACAAACCGGATTGATTTTAGGCGAGTCTCTTTTATTCAAGGCGCTGGCCTATGCGACCAAAGGACCTCTGCAGCAGAATCAGGATATCATGCTCCATCCCGTCGCTTATGCCGGTTGGGCCGGATTGTTTGTAACAGCGCTCAACCTCTTGCCCATCGGACAGCTGGATGGCGGGCATGTCATGTACAGCCTTTTCGGCGAGAAATCTCGATACATCACCTATGGATTTTTATTGGTTCTTGGTATTATGGCGATCTTTTATCCCGGCTGGGCCTTGCTGTTTGCGTTGCTGGTCTTTTTTGGCCGTCGTCATCCGGCGCCCTGGGATGATTATACGCCTATCGATCGCAAACGCAGGATTTTAGGGTATATTATCTTTATTATTTTTATCATATCCTTTACCCCCGAGCCATTTAAACTTTGAGAGAATGTCCATGCGATTATTAAATCGGTTGAAAAAAATAACCCTGCGCAGTAAAATCCTGATCGGATTGCTGATCGTGCTGCTTTTGCTGGAATTTCTTTTCGATGTATTTGAAATCGCCATCGGCATGATCATGCTGCAGACCAATGAATACCGCCCCAAAGTGGGCCGCCTGTGGAAAGAAGAAGAGAAAGATGAAGCCGGGCAATCCAAGGTGATTACATTGCTCGACTCTTTATCACAAATACCCACGGTACATCGAAAAATTAAAAGCCTCGACGACCTCCGCGATTATCTCGCCTACAAATCGCATCTGCTTATGCCCCGTGAGGAATTTATAACCCTTTACCAAGCGTTTCCGACGGATGAGGCCGTTCGGCTGCTGGATTCTTCCTTACTTTACGATCTGACACAGAGAAGCCGATGGCAAACTATCCGATTATCGTTATCCGATGATAAAATCTCCATGCTTTTCCTGGATTCATACGGCCAGCCGATCCTGGATGCGCTTGCCTATGTCGGAGATATAACTCATGTCGATGGTCGGAGCCATCTGCAGGATGATCCGGCGTTTCGAGGGCGTACAATTCCCGGCGACCTTTTCATAATGGCCTATCAAAATCTGGATAGAAACATGCGGCTACAAATCATCAATGATCCACGATTGTATGACATCTGGCAGGAACGGGTCATACAGGTGGGTGTGGCGCGCGTGGTACAAAACGGCAGTGTAACCCTCGCCTTCGAAGTGATGAATGGGGCCGGCTCTTCGATTACCAGACTGCAGGGTAGTGAATTGGCCGTCAGTTACCTCATCGAGGCCGTCAACCAGATCGCGCCCGCGGAACAAAAGATAAGCGAACCAATCAAGGAGGATACGCCGTATGAGTGAAAAGAAATTTCGCCTCATCATCGCGTTATCGATATCGGCACTTGTCCTCCTGTTAGTCGCTCTCTTTTTCACGATTTTGACTTTTCCACGCCTGCCGGATGACCTGAACAGAATTGCTTTGAATAATCCGAGTTATATCATCGGCGATAACGGCGATATTGTAAAAATATTAGCTGATCGCGAAGTGGTACCGTTGAGCCAGGTCTCACCGCATGTGGTGCACGCATTTCTGGCCCTGGAGGATTCTCGTTTTTATCGCCATCATGGTATTGACAAGAAGGGTTTCCTACGGGCGTTGTTGAATAATCTTATCCATTTTCGCGTCAAACAAGGCGCCAGTACCATCACCCAGCAGGTGGCAAAGGCGTTATTCTTTGGTTACGAGCGCAAGTGGTCGCGGAAAATAAAAGAAGCCTTTATCGCCCTGCAAATTGAACGTCAGTTTCCCAAGGATCGCATTCTCGAAGCCTACATCAATCAGATCGATTTTGGTTCCGGGGTTTTCGGCATTGAGTTAGCATCACAAACCTATTTCGGCAAACACGCCGATGAATTGACATTGGCCGAATCCGCCTTGATAGCGGGCATCCCGCGTTGGCCGGCCCGGTATAATCCCGCAACGCATGCCGACATTGCAAAAGAGCGTCAGACCTTTGTCCTCAAGCGAATGGTGGAAGAAGGATATATCAGCGAAGAACAGAAACAGGAGGCTTTGAAGGAAGAAATCATCGTTACACGAATGAATCCTCTGCAGGGTAGCGCCAATTATTACGTGGAAACGGTAAAAGCGAGAGTTAGTGAAGTGCTTGGCGCGGATGCGGTGAATTATGGCGGATTACGCATTTACACGGCCATGGATGTGCGGCTACAGTACGAAGCCACGCGTGCTGTGGCAGAAGGATTGACGCGACTGGATGAGCTGATGGGTTTGCCGCCATATACAGAAGCCGGCTGGGAAGCAAAAGGCCATTATCCGCAGGCGGCTCTGGTCGCCCTTGAGCCATACAGCGGGGCGGTGAAAGCGCTGGTGGGAGGGAGAGATTTTCGTCGCGCGCCATTTAACCGGGCTTTGTCAAACAACCGCCACGCCGGCTCTGCGTTCAAGCCCTTTATTTATTTCTGCGTACTTGATCGCGGCATCGCCGATCAAAAAACCGTATATGTTGATGAACCGGTAGAATTTCAGATCGGCAAACAAAGCTGGGCGCCCGATAATATCGATTTTAGACACCAGGGTCCTGTGGTTCTCAAATACGCCCTGATGAAATCCATTAATACCATTTCAGCCAAGTTGATCG
>JAFGSU010000150.1 GCA_016934435.1 Candidatus Zhuqueibacterota bacterium
CAGTTTAACGGAAAACAATAGAATCAGCATAATACCTAACCAGAACGCGGGCGTCGCCAGACCAAGTTGGGTAAAAAACATCACCATGACATCACCGGGACGATTTTGATGGCATGCTGCAAAAATGCCCAAAGGGATCGAAATCAGCACCGCGATCAGCATTGCGAAAAGCGCCAGCGGCCCGGTTACGGCAAGTCTGGACAGAATCAGGTCGTACACCGGCATATCGTAATTAATTGACCAACTGCCCCGACCGCTGAGCAGATTGCCGATCCAATCAGCGTACTGGACCCAGAAGGGACGATCCAGACCTAGTTCCGCCCGCAAATTCGCCAGGGTTTCAGGTGTGGCATTGAGTCCGAGGATAATCTGGGCCGGATCGCCAGGGAGGTAAAAAAGCACTGAATACACCGTAATGGAAACCAGAAAAAGCAGAATGACCAGTATAAATATTTTTTTAAAAATATATCGAAACATGAAATATGAGAATTAACGGCCGGTAGGTTTCGGCTGCTTGCAGTGACGCGTGATATCCAGTTGTGTTGCGCTTCACTACAAGCAGCCGGCGAGTCATTCTTCTATTTCTTTAACCAGACCTGCGTACAATCGAGCGCGATGGTCGGATAATTTTCCCACCAGTTTTGGACTTCCGCTTTCATGGCCGGCAGATTGGGGGCCGAGAACAAATAACCGTTGACAGCATCGTCGGCAATGATTTCCTGGCAGCGACCGAACCATTTCGCCTTTTCTTCCTCATTTGGGGCTTTAAGTGCCATAGCATAGGCATCTCTGAATTCCTGGGAATCATACTGGAAATAGTAATCCGGATTCGCATAAATCCCGATGTCCCAGGCCTCCACATGGCCAATCATGGTCAACTGGTATTCTTTTTTCTTGAAGATACGCTCGATCCACTGACCCCATTCAACGATTTCAATTGTCAGATCAATCCCTACATTGCTCAGCATATCGGTGATCACCTCACCGGCTCGTCTTGAGTATGAATAGATGGCCGGGAGTTTGATGGTCGCCTTAAAGCCGTTGGGATAACCGGCTTCTGCCAACAGCTCTTTCGCCTTTTCCGGATTGTAGGCAAACTTCTGTGTGAGATCGACATAATATGGTGTTGAAGCTGACCAGTGAGATCCAATCGGAGTCCCATAGCCGAACATCACCAGATCGACCACCGTCTGCCGGTCAATGGCATAGGCCATTGCCTGACGGACCAGCTTGTTGTCGAAGGGTTTAGCCTTATTATTCGTCGACATGATCACTTCGCCGGTGGTAGTTCCTGCAAAGACCTTGAAACGTTTGTCCTGTGACAACTCCATCGCCGATTCAGGAGCGGCAATATAGCCGATCACATCGATATCGCCGGCTTTAAGGGCGGCAATTTGGGCACTGGCATCATCGATAAATTTGAAGACGACCTTGTCCAGATACGGCAGTTCAGGATTCCAGTACTCGTCATAGCGTACCATTTCAACCCGGTCGCCACGTACCCATTCGACAAATTTAAAGGGACCGGTACCGATGGGATTCGACTTGGCCTCCTCGTAGCCCTGCATGGGCAGCATGACCGCGTCTCCCTCAGCCATATGAGCGATAAAAAGGGCATCAACCTCTTGTAATGTTATGATAAGTGTATCATCATCCGGTATCGCGATTGCGGTGATTCCACGAAAATATTCGGGATGCGGATTAACGGTGTTCTCACCCATGGCCCTTGCGATATTCCATTTGGCGACCTGGGTGTTGAATGCTTCTCCATTATGAAATTTTACTCCTTTGCGGAGATGAAAGGTATAGACCTTTCCATCCGGCGAAATTTCCCAGCTTGCAGCCAGGCCAGGAATAAACTGACCGTTCTGGTCGACCTTTATCAGACCTTCGTAAATATTGGCAAACACCACACGGTCAATAGCGGCGGCCGTATTTGCCGTCGGATCGAGTCCCGGCGGTTCATCCGGCTGGCAGACAGTAAGGGTTCCCCCTTTTACCGGCTCAGAAGCCATTCCATCCTGGAAAGACAGCAGCAAGGAAAAGATCACAACGACGAATAATAGTTTTTTCATAAGATTTCTCCTGATGTAAAACGATTTGAGATTGGAGATTGGAGATTGGAAGATCCGCGATCTAAAATCTAAAACTCCTCCAGATCACAAAAAGCTGTTATGCCTGCGATGCTTCTCGCAGACAGAATACCATGAATGATTGCCCGAGACATACAATCGGCCGCTGCATGCCCGATGTCAGTTAATGCCTGAGCCTGCGGAACGGGGAAAAAGCCCTTCTGTTCCACGAGTTTCTTTTTCCCGGTAGCCAGACAAAAAATCGTATCCCCGTCAAACATTGTATGGGCCGGCCGAATGGCCCTCCCCATGCCGTCGTGAGCCATCTGTGCGACTTTCTGGGCCTGTACTTTGGTCAATATCGCATCGGTTGCAACGATCCCGATTGTTGTATTTTGTACGACAGTCGTTTCCGGCGGTGGGGGCGATTTTACCCTCCTTTGCGCTTGTTCGCCGAATTCATGCTCCCGTTCCAGACAGACTTCCCAAATTCGTCCATTTTTGGGGTTAATCACCATCCCCAATGAATTGACGGCGACGACAGCGGCCACCGTAATACCAGAGTCCAACACAAGACTTGCCGTCCCCAGACCGCCTTTTATCGAGCCAGACAGTGCACCGGTACCTGCGCCGACACATCCCATCGCAACCGGCCCATCGGTTGACGCCTCACATGCTTTGCGCCCCCACTCATCATTTATGGGAGGAATAAAATTC
>JAFGSU010000151.1 GCA_016934435.1 Candidatus Zhuqueibacterota bacterium
AGCGTGGTTCAGACACTGAACAATCCGCGCTTCGCGATCGTGACAGGCGCTTCACCCGGCGGATTCCCCAATGCCGATATCGCCTGGGCCGAAGTGATCACCAGTGCGGAATCTAATCCGACGCTGACGCCACAATCGATAGCGGTAACACCGGCGAATCCGACGATTCAGGTGGGCGCGACCCAGCAATTTATAGCAACGGGGACTTATCCGGACAGCTCTACCGAGGATCTTACCGATAACGTAACCTGGGATTCTTCGAATACGGCGATGGCGACTATCGACCAATCCGGAGTGGCGACCGGGCATGATGCCGGAGAAAGCACCATTTCGGCGACGCTTGATGGCGTCACAGGCAGCACCGTGCTGACAGTGCAAAGCGCCAATATCTTTGTCGGTCCGACCGCCAATGCGCCGGTAATAAACCATGGCGACGGAAATGGATTTCAAACGAATCCGGCCAATGCTCACGGCGATGATGGCCTGTTCGCCGTGGACACAAACAGTGGCACCAATAGCAATACCTCCTGCACGAATGCCGGCAAGGATAAACATATCTATTATAACTACGGCCTCAACATACCGAGTGGCGCCACCATCGCGGGCATAGAGGTTCGTCTGGACGCACGGGTCGATGCCACGAGTGGTTCTCCGAGGATGTGTGTGCAACTTTCCTGGGATGGCGGCGCAACATGGACAGCGGCCAAAGTCACGCCGACGCTCTCAGGCAGCGGGGCTACCTATATTCTCGGCGGCACTGCCGATAACTGGGGCCGCTCCTGGGCTTCAAGCAATCTGTCAAACGCCAACTTCCGAGTGCGCGTTGCCAACGTGGCTTCGAATACGAGACGCGACTTTTCGCTGGATTGGGTAGCCGTGAGGGTGACCTATTAGTCATTTGCCCCCGCATTGTTGAGCATGAAACCGCAGGCAAGTCAGGCATGAATAGGGGTAAGAAAGTGATTATGAAGAAAATGTAACTTTAGGCGAATAGGGGGCCGCCGATCATCTCCAGTTCGTAATTTTTACGGTTGGATGATTGGTGCCCTTGCCAAAATCGATACATGGGGTGTACCGCGGCTATTGCCGGTGGGATTTACGTTATTTGGACTTGTACTTTTATGATGAGTAACGACCATGAAGCTATTTTCTAAGCAGCACTTGTTAGGAATTTTGACCAGCCTTCAAACATTTCGAAAGGCCGGCAATCGGGTTTTGAAAAAGGTAATACTGCTATCGCCATTGTTACTGTTATCCGGCGCGGGAGAGGCGGTTGCAGAGGCCGATGGCCCCTGCGAACGTGCCGGGTTCCGCTATGCCGATTGCGGCAATGGCACGGTAACCGATGCCGAGACGGGGTTGATCTGGCTGAAGGATGCAAACTGCGAAAATTTCGGCCCGAGGAATTGGGCCGATACCGCTGTCGCGGCGGCGGACCTGGCCAATGGTCAGTGCGGCTTAACCGATGGATCGTCACCAGGCGAATGGCATTTGCCCTTCTGGTTCGAGTGGGAAAGGACAGCCGCCGATGCGAGGGAAAAAAACTGCATGCCCTTTTTGACCGATGCAACCGGCGATCGTTGTTACAGCGAGGGATCGTCGCCATTTATCAACGTGCAAAACGGCTTCTATTGGACGGCGGCGGTCCAGCCAAACGCTCCTGGCACGGCATGGGCTTTGAGCATACCGGACACCACCGGCTACAACTATCGTGACCAGGCCTATGGCTGGCCGGTCCGGGGCAATAATATCGGTATTAATAAAGAAAGTTGTAAAAATAATGGTTGGCAGGCGCTCGGATTCAGAAATCAGGGGCTATGCATCAAGGCTCTAATGTAATCCGGTTACCAATGAGTCAGAACTTGATTTTAAAAGCAAATATGATTACATGAATACCTATAATATTGATATAAAACCAAAAAAACATCTGTTGAAGATTAATTTCAAGGAAATCTGGTTTTATCGTGACTTACTGTACATGTTTGTCAAGCGCAGCATTATCACCGTTTACAAACAAACTATACTGGGTCCGATATGGTTCATAGTACAACCGATTATGACCACGGGCATGTACATGTTGGTTTTTGGCCGGATTGCCAATATATCCACGGACGGTCTTCCCCAAATACTGTTTTACCTGTCCGGCATTGTCATCTGGAATTACTTTCACGAGTGCTTCAACCAGACCGCGCATACCTTCAACCAAAATGCCCAAATATTTGGAAAAGTATATTTTCCACGGCTTATTATTCCTTTCGCTGAAGTACTGTCGGGCTTAATAAAGTTTTTTATCCAGCTGTCGATTTTTATCATCATCTATTTGTATTTCCTTTACTCAGGTAATACGACCATTCAACCTAACTGGACTTTGGCATTAGTACCCGTTTATATCGTCTTGATGGCAGGTATTGGGCTGGCGGCAGGTCTTATTTTTAGCTCTTTAACGACAAAATACCGGGATTTGAATCACTTGCTCACGTTCGGCATTCAATTGCTGATGTATGCGACGCCTGTCATTTATCCGGTATCGACTGTTCCGGAAAAATATAAAATCTTCATTCAAGCCAATCCGTTAACCCCTGTTCTGGAAGGCTTCAAATATGCCTTTTTAGGCGCGGGTCACTTTAGCTGGCAGGCCCTGGCTTATTCCGGAGGCTTTATGACGATTCTGTTATTCATGGGCATCATCATTTTTCACCAGACCGAACGAAATTTTATCGATACGGTTTAATTAATCATGAAAAACAATCCAACGAATATAGGCCAGAAAATCTCGGGTCTTAATTTTTTTAAAAATGGAATGTACATGTCGCAACCCATAATTAAAATAGAAAATCTCGGTAAACTTTATCGTCTCGGCGAAGTCGGGACGGGTACCTTGTCTCATGACCTTAACCGTTGGTGGAAAACCAGGATAATGGGCAAGGAAGACCCGTATTCCATAATAGGCACAATCAATGATCGGACCCAGGCCGCGAAAAAAGGCGAACATGTATGGGCCTTGCGCGATATTAATCTGGAGCTCCAGGAAGGTGAGGTACTGGGCATTATCGGTAAGAATGGCGCGGGTAAAAGTACCTTGTTAAAAATCCTCTCCCAAGTGACCTCACCGTCGAGCGGGCGTGTCAGGGCGCGTGGCAGGATGGCCAGCCTGCTGGAAGTGGGTACCGGTTTTCATCAGGAAATGACAGGGCGGGAAAATATCTACATGAACGGTACCATCATGGGGATGCGCAAAAGGGAAATTACCAGCAAGCTCGATGAAATCGTAGACTTTAGCGGGGTAGCAAAATACCTTGATACGCCGGTTAAACGTTACTCCAGCGGCATGATCGTGCGCCTGGGATTTGCCATAGCCGCGCATCTGGAGCCGGAAATTCTGGTTGTTGATGAAGTGTTGGCGGTCGGTGATGCTGAATTTCAGAAAAAAGCAATTGGTAAAATGCAGGATGTGTCTAAAAGTCATGGTCGGACCGTCCTCTTTGTCAGCCATAATATGGCGGCGGTAAAAAGCCTGTGCAAAAACGGCATCGTGCTCATTAATGGCTACAAGCGATTTGAAGGGAAAATTTCAGACGCTATTGATTTTTATCAAGATAACAATGTACTGATAACCAATAAAAACAACTATTGGGAATTTGGCAACGATGCCGAAAATGACAATATCCGGGTAAATAGCATAAAAATAACGCCTATAAACGGAACAGTATTGGACATCGGTTCGGGTGTTCGGATAGAAATAGATTTTTTCAACAAAGTTAAGGA
>JAFGSU010000152.1 GCA_016934435.1 Candidatus Zhuqueibacterota bacterium
ATTTAAAGGGCGGCATGCTGCGGCCGCGCGTTGTGCTGGTCAAAGCGCTGGCATCGGCCATCTGTATCGGCACCGGCGGTTCGGTGGGCCGCGAGGGACCCATCGCCCAGATCGGTTCGGCGTTAGGTTCCACGGTAGGGCAGCTTTTACGCTTGCCCGCCAATCGCGTGCGCACGCTGGTGGGCTGCGGTGCGGCAGCGGGTATTGCCGGCACCTTCAACGCGCCCATCGCCGGCGCGCTGTTTTCCGTCGAGGTGATCCTGGGCGATTTCGGCGTGCCGCAGTTCAGTCCCATTGTCATCTCTTCGGTCATTTCCACCGTGGTGACGCGCCATTTCCTCGGCGACTCGCCCGCGTTTATTGTTTCAGGTTATCAATTGGTCAGCGCCTTCGAGCTGCTCAATTACGCTATCCTGGGCATTCTGGCCGCTTTTGTCGGCGTCGGATTCTCGACGTTTTTATACAGGACCGAGGATGCCTTTGAAAACTTGAAGGTCCATCCGCTGGCCAAACCGGTCATAGGAGGCCTGGCCATCGGCCTGATTGCTCTGGCTTTCCCGCAAATTCTCGGCGTCGGCTATGAATCCATCGATATGGCTTTGGCCGATGAAATGGTATGGTACCTGCTTTTAGGGCTGATATTCATTAAACTGACGGCCACAGTTCTTACTTTAGGCGCCGGCGGCTCGGGCGGCGTGTTTGCGCCCTCGCTTTTCCTCGGCGCCATGACCGGCGGATTTTTAGGCACGATGTTTCACAAGCTGATGCCGGCGCTGACGGCCCGCGGCGGCGCCTATGCCACCGTAGGCATGGGCGCGGTAGTAGCTGCTGCCACGCACGCGCCGTTGACGGCCATGATTATCATTTTCGAAATGACCGGCAACTATAGCATCGTACCGCCGCTGATGATTTCCTGCGTCATTGCCACGTTGCTCTCATCCCGTTTGAAAAAATCTTCCATCTATACGGAAAAATTGTTGCGACGAGGGATCGATTTGTCCGAGCCGCTGGAGATCAATGTTTTGCGCAAATTGCCGATAACCACTGTCATCAATTCGGCGCCCCTGAAGATATCCGAAGGCACACCGTTCCGGGAACTGGTGGATCTGGTGGTCAACAGCCCCAGATCTGAATTTTTTGTCGTTCGGGATGACGACTATTACATCGGAACGATTTCTGTCCATCAAATGCGCAAGGTGCTTTTGGATGGCGATTGGCTCAATCCGTTGATCGTCGCCCGGGATATGGCGGACAGCAATTATCCCGTACTCGATCCCGCCGATAAACTCGATCTGGTGATGAAGCTGTTCGGACAGGAGCTCATCGAGGAGCTGCCCGTCGTCCAGGAAGGCCGGCTGGTGGGATCGGTAAAAAAAACGGATGTGTTGGAGGAGTATCAGCAGGAGCTGCTAAAACGCGATCTCTCCGGCTCGTTCGACGGCGCCATAGCGTGCGCCATGCGGACCAAATGCATCGACCTGGGCGAGGGTTATATCATGGCCGAGGTGGAGTGTCCGCCCCATTTTGTCGGGAAAAGCCTGCGCGAGTTGAATGTTCGCGTCCATTACGGCGTTGAGATTATCCTGGTTCGGCCGGCGAAAAAGATGGGAAAGCAATCGGGCCCCATGGTGGTGTTCGCTGATTATCGCTTTGCGTTCGGTGATATCATTCTGGTGGTGGGAAAAGAAGAGATGGTGCAGTTGCTGGTGGAGTGAAATAGATGGCCTGCGTTTCTTCGCTGCCGCCGATCACGGAGGCGGAGGGATTCAAGGGACAAAATCGCATGCGAAAACGCTTGTTTTGGCCGATTTTTTTTTACTATATTTATACCTAAACTAGACGATTCATCGTCTTGCCCAAAACTGTCAGCTTCCGGCAAGGGACAAAAACGATAACAAATCGAAGTTATAAAAAGCGAATTTAGGTATGTCTGAGCAAATCGTCAACATCATCATCCTCATCGCCGGTGTGCAGGGACTGTTTTTAGCGATATTCATTTTCCACCGTTTCCGCGAGCTGTATGCCAACCGCTTTCTCGCCGGATTGATGTTGGTCGCCGCCCTGGTGCTGTTTAACCTTTACCTTGGTGAACAATGGCCCGGATATCGCCTGAATGTTCTAAATTTGCTAACCATTGGCCTGGCTCTCTTGATCGGTCCGCTACAATTTCTCTATGCCAGGTATTTAATCTTGTATCGACACCAATTTAGGCGCCGGGATTGGCTGCATTTTTTACCTTTTGTAATATATGAATTATCGGTTTTGCCCTTGTTGTTCCATTCGCCGGAGCCGGTGGCGGTTTCTTTGCAAACCTACATGCTGCACGGTTTGCCGATCTGGTACATATTGTTCAACTGGGCTCTGGTTCTGGTCTGCCTGTCATATTGTTTGTTGATTTTGTACCATCTTCACGCTTTTCGGCAGGGATTAAAAAAAGTGGTTTCCAGTCTGGACGCCATACGTCTGCGCTGGTTACATAACATAACTTACCTCAGTGTAGCCGCCTGGATGATTTTTTTAATTCAGAATCTTGTTTTTATCTTAAATTTAGAGTTTGATCCCGGGTTCGCCATTTCCTCGTCCCTATCCGGATTATTCATTTATTTATTGGGTTATTGGGGATTATTCAAATCCGATTATCTGTTGCAGCCTGGTGTGGCCCGGAGTATGGAGCAACTCGCACTGGTAAAAGAGCGGCATCATCCCGGCTCGGATGCGGATAAAGGCGCGCCTCGCTATGAAAAATCGGGATTATCTCCGCAAAAAGCCGATCAGATTTTGAGCGATCTAAAAACGCTCATGCAGGAACAAAAACCTTATCTGGATAGCGAACTTACCCTGAATCGATTGGCCGAACAGCTCGACGTCTCCCCCCACAACCTTTCCGAAGTACTAAATATCCATGGGCAATCGACATTTTTCGATTTCGTCAACCAGTATCGGATGGATCATGTTAAAAGGGAGTTGATCAATCCCGAGAGAAAGCATGAGAAAATATTGGCCATCGCCCTGGATGCCGGATTCAACTCCAAAACATCTTTTAATATGATCTTTAAGAAACACACCGGCATGACGCCCTCTGAATACCGGCAATCGGCCGGCATCCATTATCCTCTTTAGTATATAACCTTAATACTGGTGATATTCACATTCATCTCCATCGATTGTACGGCCGAGCTATGGCATGGCGCCTCCAACCGGTGGAAATCAACTGTATGCCCTCTATAGTGACCTGATGCAGGATCCTATCACTCCTGAATAAGTCCGATCCAACCGGATGGTACCTGTTACCTTAATATTTGACGTCCATTCCGGTGGGATTGGACGATTTTGTTTATGTAAACCGTTAAATTAGACCAGCTAATCAATTGCATCGATTTAGCAGCGATTCGGGATTTACAAGTAATTGTGGTAACCCTGTGTGTGGCGCCTTATCGCTTCAATTTGCCAGTTAACATTGAATCCAGGTTTTGCGGTAACCGGCGACGATTTAATAGTATTTGGCTTTGCCGGTCATAACTATCAAAAAGATTCATTAACGGTTGAAAGGGAGAAAAACAAAATGTGCAATACAAAAAGATGGATGGGTAGAATCTTACTCGTCATACTGTTCGGCGTCCGAATCCTTTCGGCGCAGCAAACATCCAGGACCGGCTCGCTGAAGGGGATCATTCTTGATGCCGACAGCAAAGCGCCTGTTATCGGCGCCAACATCGTTATTGTCAACACCACGTATGGCGCAGTCAGTGATCTGGAAGGCAAATATACCATCACCGGCCTTGCTGTAGGGGCTTATGGCGTTCGCTATAGTTGTATCGGGTATGAGGCTAAAATAATAACGGATGTTATCATCAAATCCGCTCGCGCGTATTTTTTGGATGTCGAATTGCAGCCCAAAATGGTGTCGATGGCCGAGGTCATCGTGCACGGCGGTTATTTTTCCCAGGTGAAAGATCAGCCGGTCAGCGCCGTGAACATGTCCTATGAAGAAATCCGCCGGGCGCCCGGATCGGCCGGCGACGTCAGCCGCATCCTCTATGGATTGCCCGGTGTCGCCAAGGTCAACGATCAGACCAATAATCTGATTGTGCGCGGCGGCAGTCCGATCGAAAACGGCTTTTACATCGATAACATCGAAATCCCCAATATCAACCATTTCCCGACCCAGGGCGCTTCGGGAGGGCCGCTGTCGCTGATTAATGTGGATTTAATCAAGGAAGTCAATTTTTATACCGGTGGATTTTCCTCGCTGTATGGCGACCGGTTGTCTGCCATCATGGAGCTGAAATTCCGCGAAGGAGATCGAGAACAATGGAACGGCCAACTGGATTTGAATTTTGCCGGTTTCGGCGGTGTGGCTGAAGGACCGCTCGGGCAAAAAGGATCGTGGATGCTCTCGGCGCGGCGCAGTTACCTCGATCTGCTGGTACAAACCATCGATGTCGGGTCCACGGTCGCGCCGCGCTATGGCGATTATCAGGGCAAAATCGTCTATCGGCTCAATCGCAAGAATAAAGTGAGTCTGCTCATGCTCTGGGGCGACGATCACAACCATCCCGATCACAAAACCGCCGTCCAGAATGACATGCAATATTATGGCAGACAGGATATATTTGAGCGAACCACCGGCCTGAATTGGCAAACCTTGTGGGGGGAGAAAGGATTTTCCGATATTTCGTTATCCCACACATCCACTCAATTCCATGAAGATTTCAAAGAGACCAACACGCAACTGCCTCTTTTGCGCAACCATTCGAGCGAGGGATCTTATAAAATCCGCAATGTCAACACCCTGCATGTGAGCGGTGACCATTCAGTGGAATTCGGCGCCGAGGGTAAAATTCTGCAGCATACATTTGATAACCGTTATGGTGAGGTGACCAATGCACTGGGCGATGCCCTCCCCGGGGTAACGATGCAAAAAAGCCTCAAGACGCAGAAATGGGCGGGATTTATTAATTTCATCATCAAACCCGTGAAATCCATGAATGCGAATTTGGGTTTGCGATATGATTATTTTGGCTATCATCAAAAGGGTCACCTCTCACCGCGCGCATCATTTGCCTGGCAAGTTTCGCAACGCACCTCGGTCAGCATGTCTGCCGGTCTTTTTTATCAGACTTTGCCGATGATTTTGCTGGCTCAAAACAGCAGTCATCGCAATTTGAAAGATCCCATGGCCACGCACCATATCATGGGTGTTTCGCGACTGCTCACCGAAAATACCAAACTGAGCGTGGAAGCCTACGTAAAACGATACAGGCGCTTACCCATGGATCCTGATCAACCGGAATTATTCTTGCTGGATGAGATTATGTATCGTTATGGCTTTTTTTTCGGGCATGCGGCGTTGCAGTCGGCCGGCAGGGCGGAAGCGAAAGGCGTCGAGGTTATTTTGCAAAAGAAATTAGCCAGGCGATTTTACGGTCTTGCCAGCGCCGGCATTTTCAGGGCGCGCTATCGTGATTTGCAGGGAACGTGGCGCGACCGCGTTTTCGATAACCGCTATCTGTTCAGCATTGAAGGCGGTTACAAACCCAATGCTAATTGGGAATTCAGCGGCCGGTGGATTTATGCCGGCGGTGCGCCTTATACACCCTTTGATCTTGATAAATCGGCACAGGCGCATCGAGAAGTGCTGGATCAAAACCGGGTCAATGGCGCCCGATATCCCGCCTACCACTCGCTCAATATCCGTTTTGATCGACGGTTCCATTTTTATCGTTCCAATCTGATTTTTTACCTGAGTGTGTGGAATGTGTACGGCAGAAAAAATATCGCCACTTACTTTTGGAACGATCCGGAGCAAAAGCAGGATGTGATTTATCAATGGGGCACTCTGCCGATTTTCGGTTTGGAATATGAATTTTAGATCGGTCCATCAAAGTGACTGCAATAGAACGAACTGCTTTAAAAAGGATAAAAGGGCGCGGATGATTCATCGCTCCCCCTTTTTGCTATGGGTAGAGCAAAGAGTTCTTTTTTCGATTGAATTTCATCAACTGGAGTATTAAATTTGAATACCTGTTTTAAAACAGATGAATAAAGGATGATAGCCAGCCCGAAGCTGAAGACAGATACAGCATTGCAGAAAGATGCAACCATGCCTCAGGAAAATGTAACCTTTGCTTTTTTGTTGACCCTTTTTGCCGGATTATCCACCGGATTCGGCAGCCTCATCGCTTTTGTAGCAAGGACGACGCGGACGCAGTTTTTATCGCTGGCCCTGGGTTTTTCGGCCGGGGTGATGATTTACGTCTCGCTGATCGAGATTTTCGCCAAGGCGCGGATTGCCTTATCTTCAGCCTATGGCGATGCGCGTGGTTACTGGGTGACGACCATCGCTTTTTTCGGCGGCATGGCCATAGTGTTCATCATCGATCAGTTAGTGCCGTCCTTTGAAAATCCGCACGAACCCCGTATGGTTGAAGAAATGGGGAAAAGCACAAGTGATATTAAAAAGATGGAACTGCAACGGATGGGTTTGTTTTCCGCTCTTGCCATCGCCATCCACAATTTTCCGGAAGGATTGGCCACTTTTTCCAGCGCCCTGACGGATCCCGCGCTTGGCGTCAGCATTGCATTTGCCATCGCCATTCATAATATCCCCGAAGGCATTGCGGTTTCGGTGCCGCTTTATTATGCTACCGGCAGTAAAAAGAAAGCGTTTGGTCTGTCTTTTTTGAGCGGTCTGTCCGAACCACTCGGTGCGCTCATCGGTTATTTCCTATTGCGGCCATTTTTTAGTGAAGCGATTTTCGGCATTTTGTTCGCTTCCGTGGCCGGCATTATGGTTTATATATCTCTGGATGAACTGCTGCCGGCGGCGGAAAAATATGGCGAGCATCATCTCGCCATCAGCGGTGTGCTGTCGGGTATGGTTGTCATCGCCCTCAGCCTGTTAGCTTTTGTTTAGTTCCTGATTTCTATCATATTCATCATCGCGAAGCGCTTCGATAATCAACAGGAATTTGCGGCCGACATATTTGCCGGCATCCGGTACTTTCTCCACCAGTTGACGGTCGCCACAATATTCATGATATCTCACCTGGCGGAATCCCGCTTTTGTTACTGCATCAACATAATCGTTAATGGAGTGTAATTCGGCCCCCAGGCGATGTTCTTTTTCATCCCGTGCGAATTTGGCTTCGATCCCTGCTGTGACCATCTCGGGATGAATAACGGAAAAAAGCAGACGACCTTTGTTCTTCAGTACTCGATAAAATTCATAAAAGGTCGTGCCCGGATCGGTCAGATGTTCTCCCACCAGTGAGCATAGAATCGCATCAAAAACATTGGCTCGAATGGGTAATGGCTGAACAAGATCCGCCTGAATGAGCGCGGCCCGGTGCAATGAATTTCGGGCGCTTTTAAGCATTTCAATGGAGAAATCCAGACCTATTGTCCGGTATTTTCGAAGCCTGGACAAGTATCGACCGGTTCCGCATCCGGCATCCAGTATCCGTTCATCTTGGCGAGGCTGTAATAATGAGAGTGTATATCGACTATCCAGGGCGACGAGGGGATTGCTGGTTTCATCATAGCTCTGCGCCCATAGATCATATCCCTTGCGCACGCCGGGCCGCTCTACAGTGGGAGCCAATTTATTTTTTCCTGATTGCTATTATCGATCACGAAAACTTGATACAGCGGTTTCTGTTGACTCGAAGATTTGGATGATATTTTCAAAGCCACCAAGTTCCAGTATATTGTAGACCGCCGGCTGCAAATTTGCGATGCGGCAATCCCCTTTTTTTTCTCGACAACTTTTGACGATGCTGACAATCGCGCGTAGACCGGAGCTGCTGATGTAATCCACTTTTTCCATATCTAACACGATGTGCGTCGTGCCTTCAGAGATTGTTGTTGATGTTCTATTGTCGAGCAGCGGCGCATTTTGCGCATCCAGACGACCGCTCAAGCTAATCACATGAACGGTCCCAACTTTATTCTCCTTAATATGCATAAGATTGATTCCTCTATAACCGGGTGAAAGTTATTTTTTTATGTTTCGCTTCCGTTCCAGCGAATAGCCACGATGGTAATGTCATCGGCCTGTGGCGCGCCGGATTCGAAGACGTGAACAGATTGTGCTACTTTTTCGATTAAATCTTTGGCCGGAAGTGAGGCATATTGCCGTAATAATGATTCCAGGCGATCTTCATTGAATAGTTCCGAACGAATGTTCATGGCTTCGGTCACCCCATCGGTGTAAAGAAAGATGCATTCTCTGGGTTGTAATACCGACTCGAACGTCGTATAGGGAAAATGATCAAATACGCCCAGAACCAGAGTTTTTGATTTTTGGAAGCGGACGACGCCGTTTTCTTTTGTCAGCATGTAAGGCAGATTATGGCCGGCATTGCAATAAGTTAATTGGCCGCTATATATGTTGAGTATGCCGAAGAATGCGGTGACGAACATATTGCTTTGTTGTTCTTCGCAGAGATCGCTGTTTACTCTTGCCAGCACCTGATCCGGTGTGGCGTTGGGGCCTGCTTTGGCTTTCAGAAGGGTGGTGGTAACGGCCATGAGCAGGGAAGCGGGAACGCCCTTGCCGGAGACATCGCCGATTGTGAAGCAGAGATGGCGATCGTCGACAAAATAGAAATCATAAAAATCACCGCCCACTTCTTTTGCCGGTTGCAGGGTGGCATAAATGTCCAGCTCTTTTTTTTCAGGGTAAGGCGGAAAAATTTTAGGCAGGATGCCTTTCTGAATATCATGGGCGATCTTGAGTTCGCTTTCGATGCGCTCTTTGGCCGCCGTGGTTTCGGTAAGGTTGTGAATATAGGATTTCAGAGAGTGCGTCATATGGACAAAGGCATCGGCCAGTTGTCCGACTTCGTCGCCTATGTCGGCGCCGGGTATCGGCGTCTCCAGATCGCCGGTGGCCACTCGTTTGGTCACTTTAACCAGCGCGCGCAGCGGTCGGGTGATGGATTCGGCGATGACGGTGATGCCGGCGAACAAAAAGCACACCGCCAGAACAGCGATGATTATCAGATTGCGAAGAAGACGATTCAAATCGGCCATGAGTTCATTCTGGGGAATACTGACGCCGACCGACCACCCGTTGGAGGGGATGGGCATATAGTAGATCCAATGTGGCTGGTCATAAACCAGACTGCGGATTAAAATAAAATCGCTGCCGCCCTGAATCATATCTCTGCCGATTCGGCGCAGTTGATCGTCGCCGCGCCATTCTGCGGTGCTGAAAATCGTCTCATTCATCATCAGGTCCTGCAGGGGGTGGGTAATCCATGATCCTGTCTGTGAGATCAGGAACCCGTAGCCGTGATCGTAGATACGGATATTGGAGATGAGCTTTTGCAGCCAATCCAGAGAAATGTCGGCGGTGACGACGCCCATAAACGTACGTTTGCCGTTGAGTTCTTTATAGAAGGGCACCGAAAAGGTGGTCATGACGATATTGCCGGCGCCCTCGTCGTAATAGGGCTCCGACCAAATCGCTTTACCCAGGACTCTTGGTATCAGGTACCAATCGAAAAGATGGTATTGATAATCCGTTCCGCCCAGCCAGGTAAATTTGATTGAATCTCCCTGTTTGTAGTAATAAGGCGCATAATGCAATCTATTTTTGTCGAATAAATAGGGTTCAAAGGCAATGGCGGCGCCATAAATTTCCGGAGTCGTTTCTACGATGTTTTTCAGCAGATTGAGCAGATCGTGGTCGCTAAAGTGTGAACTTGCAAGAAAAGAGGCGGTGTTTTTCGGGGTGCGTTCGGCGGCGGTGAGCACCGTTTGAATTCGATTGACCGTAGCCGAGGTAAGGGTTGCGGCATTTTCGCGGACTTTTTTCAGGATAATGTTTCGCGACATCCAGTAATCATAACCGAACATGACGCTAAAGATCAAGGCGCTGCTCAATAGTATGAAAAAGATCAGTTTAAAAGCAATGCTTTTATTTTTCAGCATGTTTTTTTCCCTTATAGAACGCGGAAAATGGCGGTACGGTTGTAATGGCGCCGGTTTCTATTAGCATATTTCCGACCGATAAGAAATCGGATTCTTTCAATGCCCCCATCGTATGGTTGCCCTCCTGTGGAAGGATAATGTCTTGCATTCGCTTCAACATCCAATATTGATGGGCGGGACTGTAGGGCACATGGGCCGCCAGCATTCTGCGTCGCACCGATTCGATGGCGCGATCGGGTTGCGCGAAAGCCGCCCGCCAGCCCTGTAAAACGGCCGCTGTAAACGCCTCGCATACATCGGGCCTGCTTTCATAGGTATCGGCCAGGCAGTAGAGACCATCCTCGGGAAAATCGAGCCCGAGGTCGGAAAAGTTGAATGTGACCAGCTCATCCGCATTCAACCCGGATGCAAGTATAGTATGGTATTCATTATAGCGCATGGCAGTGGTGACGGCAATACCTTCCCTGAGAAAGAGATTGATGGGCGAGGCGGCTGAAATAAGGTGCATGCGAATAGTGTACTTTTTGAAAAAGGCGAGCGGCAAAAGCTCGAATCCCTGCCATACCCCGAGGTACATGCCGGCCATATCACGCGGCTCTTCGATGCCGGTAGTTTTTTTCGCCACCAGCATCAAGGCGGCGCGTTGACCTATTTGTGCGATATTGACTAACGGCTTTCCCCGGCCTGCGGCTTCAAGCCCCTGGAAAAGAAAAACGCTGGTCAAGTCGACTTTGCCTTTCATCAACGCCGGTAATGGCGGCTCATTAGGGCCGCCTCGCTGTATCGTTACCTCAAGGCCATGCTGACGAAAAATATTCAGGTCCTCCGCCATGTAAATGCCGGCAAATTGAGCCTGGGGCAGCCAGTGCGGAAGGAAGGAGATTTTCTTCAGCGGTGGCTGGCCTGTAACCGGCGCTGTCAGGAAAAGCGCGATTACGATCCATTTAAGAAGAGGCTTCATAAAGTCTCCCACACAGTAGAATGGTTTGTATATGACCATATACTATCGTTGCTGGTTTGCATTGATACAACAGGTTCCTACTCGATAGCACCTTAAATATAAATATATTTAAGCATTAATCAAGAAAAAAGCGGCTAATTATCAACATTTGAACATTTGTTTAAAATTTTAATTGAAAACTTATGGGGAAATGTTTATTTTATATCGTCAGATAGCCACCAGGCATTGTGTTAACTGAAAGTACAGAGCCGATCGCAGGGTTAACGTCTGAACCTGTGAGCCGCGACCGAGTATAGTCCTGAAAATGCCGTTTAGCGGGCGACCCATTTTTACGATAATACATAAATTGAGGTTATCCAGATAATAAAAAAATGCCAGATGGAAAAGTCACATTTTCTCTGTTCATTCCGCTTATGCTCTTCTTTTTATTTCACGGAGGTAGCTGTGAGATGAGACGATCTGGAATCAAACTGCCTGAACATATTGGCGTTTGGACCCGGGATGATTCGGTCCGACGAATCGACGCCGGGTCCATTTTTGATTACATGAACGGCGCCGGCGAGCTCTATCTGGGATATCGGTTCGAACATCTGGAAGTTGTTGAGTATCGGGCGGAGAATGAATACGATATTCTGGTCGAAATATATCATCTGAATTCTCCGGACGACGCTTTCGGGTTGTTGTCGCTCGATTGGAGCGGAGAGTCCATTTTCTGGGGGGACATACACGAAAATCGAGAGGAGGCCGCAGCCAGAGCCTATCCGATTGCGTTATATGGCGCCGGTTTGTTGCGCTTGCGGGCCGGGTCTGTTTATGCGCGCATCATGGCATATCGTGAAACGCCGGCGGCGAAGCAGGTCATATTTGCGTTAGGAGAGATTATCAGCGCCGGTCATCCGCTCGCGCCTGCGCCCGAAATAATTCATCTTATCAGCATACCGGATGCGTCCTCCTGGCAAGGCTGGTGGCAAGCGCATCATTTTTTACGCAGTCATCTGGTACTGAATTCGCTATATTATCTGTCCCATGTTAACATCCTGTCTTTGGATCATGACGTTGAAGCCGTGTTGACGAGATTTAGCAGAACCGGTGAAGGTGAGCACAAGGAAGAGGTCACGGCATTCATTATCGCCTATCCTTCGGCGGAAAAAGCCGGGGAGGGATTGCTTGGATTTTATCGACACTATTTATTGGATCATGAATCGGAAACGTTGCCTCCATCAGAAGTGGATACTTTTTATCAACTGGAAGAGGGTTGGGCGGGAGGTGGTAGGCGTGGTCGTTTTCTACTACTCATTTTAAACGCCAACAGCAGATTAGGGGCGAAGGAAGTATTAGACCTGATTGATGGTAATATTACACAAGGAGGTATGCAATGAAAAACCGTCGCCATTGTATAACCAGAAGAGATTTTACTCGCGGAACCATAGGCGCGGCTCTGGGTTTCTCGCTTCTGGGCACAAAAAGTATAAGCGCCAGGGTTGACGTCAAACGCTCATCCCAAGTGTTTATATTGCGAGATGAAAAAGTAATGGATTCTGCGCGCAATATCGAGACGACCATTTTACAAAAAATGATTAATGAAACCTTGATAAAAGTGACCGGTGAAAAGAGTATCAAAGAAGCCTGGCAACAGATCGTCAATCCAGAAGATACCGTCGGTCTGGTGCCGACACCGCATCTCAATCCCACCCACAGCGAGTTGACGGATCTGGTGAAAAAAGCGCTCATTGAGATGGTCGGTGTACCGGAGGAAAATATTATCATTGCGCAGGGGCGCAAAGGGCCGGAATTGGTCAAGCCGTGCACTGCGCTGATTTCGATGCCCGGTTTAAAAGCCCACTGGCTTACCGGTATCGGCACGGTGATTAAAAATTACATCATGTATTCCGGCAGACCCAGAGACTACCATCACGAGGATAGCGCCAGGCTGGGAGAAATCTGGTTACTGCCTGATGTGAAGAACAAAACGAGACTCGTTCTGGTTGATGCTCTGTATCCTCTCTGTGATAAGGGGCCTCAACCCGATCCGCGCTATAAATGGGATTATAAAGGGCTGATCGCCGGTTATGATCCGGTCGCCGTCGACACGATCTGCCTGAAGATCATTACTGCAAAAAGAGAGGCTATCAAGGGCGAACCCTGGCCGCTGACCCCGCCGCCCATATGCCTGGAGGCAGCGGATAAAGTGTATGGATTAGGCACGAGCGACATGGCCGAGATCGATATCCACGCTCTGGGTTGGCAAAAAGATTTATTATTGGGATAGCAGGACGGAAGCAGAGGATGCAAAAACGTTTTGGATGCTTATGAGGCTCTGGCAAAAAATTCACAGCTTGAAAGCAATTTATGTCCGCATTTTGACCAGTTCTTGCACTCTTTACAGCAAGAGGTCTCATAAGCGCTTCGGAACCATTGGCTGTGATTTTCAATCCAATGAATGATGTATTCCTGTCCGGGATCCGACTGCAATTTGCAGCCCTCACACCATTTATCTATTTCCATCTTTTTGATTTGTAATTTCATAAAGTTAGACATAGATATCAACTTTTACCTTTCGCGTTACATAAATGGTAGATGAAGATGTATAAGCTGAAAAATTGATTACATATTGGATCAAATATAATCATCTCGATTCAGAAATTAAAAATCAACGAAAATATGCGAAAAAAATAATGAAAAACAAAGAAAAATTTTTAACGCATCACGATAAAAAATGAGTCATTCGGTTCGTTGATCTTGCTGATCAATTACCACTTTTCGTAGCGTACCAACTGGTCTAAGGGCAACCGTTTTTTAGGTTGCGCCGTATCAGCCGGATAACCCAGCGGCGTGAAGGCAATGGGTTCGACCGATTTGGGCAGGTGAAGAATCTGGCGCGCGTCATCCGGATCGAAAGCCGCGATCCAGCAGGTACCCAGGCCGAGGTCGGCAGCAGCCAGGATGAGATGATCCATGGCAATGGCGGTGTCAATCTCGCTGTAATTCTTGCCATCTTTTCGCTTCCAGCCTCTTTCAGGTTCGGCACACAGGCACAGAATGAGCGGCGCTTCGATAAACCAGCTGCGATGATAGATGTGTTGTAATTCTTTTTCCCGGCCTCTGGTACGGATGACGATGATCTGAAACGGTTGTCTGTTCGCCGCTGTGGGCGCCAGTTGCGCGGCTTGCAGTATCTGTTGCAATTTTTCTTCCTCCACATCGTCGGGCTTGTAAGCGCGAACGCTGTAGCGGGATGCTATCAAGTTGTTGAATTCCATATTGGTCCTTTTTAATAAGATAGAAAAAATATTATCAAAAATAGATTTACCAATTATTCGATCACTGATCATCCAATCGTTAGCAGGAACCGATAATGCGAAAAAATGGATACATCCTAAGATCGTCCCGGTGCGCCGCCCAGTATACGCGCCGGCAGAAAAATAATGGCTTTTAAGAGCTCAAAGACGCCTTCA
>JAFGSU010000153.1 GCA_016934435.1 Candidatus Zhuqueibacterota bacterium
GATATCATCAATGGGTAAGAACTCTAGGGGGATGACATTGATACCGTAATGCTGCTGCAATTTCCGCGGCACATTCAGATTCAATCCGGGGTCATATACATTATAAGGCCTGCCTAAAATAACCACTGCCTGCAACTTTTTTTCAGATAGTGTATCGAGGGCTCTTTTACCCGCCTCTTTAATGATATGATTAAACGCCCGTTGTGCCTCAAAAGCCATACGCAAGGCATGTCGGTGGCGCTTTTTACGAACCCCCATTTTTTCTGCCACCGTCCAGAGCGCTTTAGCCACTTTTTCCTGATCGTCGCGAAAGCGAACGACCGGCGTAAGCAAACGGTCGCACCATGGCGATTCGTATAAAGTATTCTTGATAACCAGAGGCAATGTTTGCCCCCAGGGACAATACCAGGACTCTTTCTCCGGAAGGTTGGTTTCAGCATTGATGAGGTTGGGTACAAATACATAATCGACGTCACCCTGCAGGAGCTCAACAACATGCCCGTAACTGGCGATGATGGGAAAACAGGGTTCGGTGATGCAAACCTCACGTCCTTTGCTGACGGTCAGTCGATTGGTCGGTTTGGATAGGCATATTTCAGCGCCCAGTTGTGAAAAATAGGTGCGCCAGAAAGGATAACGGTCATAATGGGTCATGGTGCGAGGGATACCAATTTTAATACCCAATCCATCCGGGCCGGGCAATGTTTCCTCCAGACGTTTTTGATAAAAGTCGATCAGATTCGGTATGGTTGCCCGGCGGCCGCCACTGCGTTTTTTACGATAGCGTTCTGAACATTTATCACCCCAATAGGTTTTTTCGCCATTTACGGTAACTTCCTGCATATCGCATTGATTGGAACAGCCCTTACAGGTAAAGTGGCGCACTTTGAATTGCACCCGATCTAAATCAAACCCGTGAAAGCGGCTTGACTTTGGATTGGATTCGATTTTGCTCTTCGCCAGCAGGGCAACGCCGATTGCGCCCATGACCCCGCAATGGGGCGGAACGATGATGCGCTTGCCAAGCGTAGCTGCAAATGCCGCTGCAACGGAATGATTATAAGCGGTACCCCCTTGAAAATAGATAATAGAGCCAATTTTACGGCCGCGGACTACTCGATTCAGGTAGTTCTGCACTACGGCAAACGCTAATCCTGCTGTGATGTCTTTTCTGGCAATGCCTTTTTGCAAGTAAGCCGAGACATCCTTCTCCATAAAAACGGTACAGCGTTCGCCCATTTGCACCGGTGTCTGGGATTGAAAAGCCAGCTCGGAAAATTCATTGACGATGGAAATGCCCATCTTGCTGGCCTGTTCTTCCAGAAAACTTCCGGTGCCGGCGGCACACGCTTCGTTCATGGTAAAATCTACCACCACCCCATCCTGAATGGATATGTACTTCGAATCCTGACCGCCGATCTCGAAAATGGTATCAACCGGATCACCCTTAATCTGTTGTGCAATATGACCGGCGCCGGTCTTGTGTGCTGTAATCTCATCGGTGACAGTATCAGCGCCCACTAACTCTCCGATCATCTCGCGACCGGAGCCGGTGGTTCCCACACCTAAAACATGAATCCTATCGGCATATTTTTCCTGCCATCTGCGCAGCTCCCGTTGTACCACCTCCACCGGCCGGCCATCCGTTCGTGTATAGATTTCATCGACGACGTTGCCCGCTCCATCAAGTAAGACCAGATTGGTACTGACCGAACCCACATCTATCCCCATATAGGTTTCCAGTACCTTTTGATCGGATGATTTTTTTTTGATGTCGCTGGTCACAAATTGTACCAGAGAAGTTTCCAATTTTTGCGAACGGGTGGCGTACACCTTATTGGTCGTTTGCAGGATTTTCAGACGATCCAGCACCATCCCGCTCAATGGATCGCCATTCGGGAGGCAAGCACATCCCAACGCAGCTGCGTAAAGATGATGATCAGGGACGATCAATTGTCCGGCCTCTAATCCCAGAATCTCCTCCATAGCCTTCACAACCCCGAGATTGGCAGCCACACCACCGACAAATACCACCGGCGGGTGCAATATTTTACCGCGTAAAACCGTCGCCTTGTAATTTCGTACTACGGCATGACATAATCCTTTAAAAATAGCCGCGGGCGAATATCCGCGTTGCTGGGCGTGCACCATATCCGTTTTAGCAAATACCGAGCAGCGGCCGGCGATATTTGCCGTGTTTTTCGCCGTCATAACCAGCTCACCGATGTTCTCTACGGCGAAACGCAACCTGCCTGCTTGTTGATCGATAAAGGAACCGGTCCCCGCCGCGCAATCGCCATTGCGACCATAATCAAGGATGGAAACCTGCCGGTTTGATAAATCGTGCTGAATATGGATAAATCGCGACCCGTCACCGCCGAGTTCAAGTATGGTTTTTGTCTCGGGTACCCATTCCACCACCCCCCTGGCAATAGCCTTGAACTCGTTAATATATGGAACATTCAGTGCTTCGGCGATTAATTTGGCATGAATCCCGGTGAGTTGCAGCTGGACGGCCGCACCCGGTTTAAATTCCAACAGCATCTTTAACATCCGTTCGGTTACTTTCAGCGGTTCTCCAAATACAGACTCGCTCATACCATAGATGGTGTCCCCCGATTGTGTGCTGAGAAGATGTAAGGGCAGGCCCGGCGGGTATTCAAGTTTATGTCCATCGGTTAGGCGGACGATCATCTTTGCCTGAACAGAGCCGATATCTAAACCGGCGGATATATATTTCTCATTGTACAATTTTATCAATCCTATTAATGTAACCCCATTTCATAAAAATAAAAAAGAATAATGATTCATTCAAGTGAAAATATTGTCGTATGATCAAAGTTATCCGATATTATTACACATCCAATTGCTCCCCATTACAGCCGGTCAAGGCCTGATCGGTGTGCTGACTTTCCTCTTGACATTATCTGCAAAAACATGTATTTTGCTGACGATTTTTCATCGCATCGATCTTTTAAATATTCACTCTATCTGGTTACTGGAGATCACCACTCTTATAATCGGTTAAACAAGTGAGGACTGCCTATGTATCTATTTAACAAACTCGTGATTATTTTCCTGCCGATCATCCCGAAATTTATTGTCCGCATGGTTTCAAAACGTTATGTGGCCGGCCCTGATCTGGAAGACGGCATTCGAACTGTAAAGGATTTAAATGCACGCGGCATCTGTGCCACCATGGATGTTCTCGGTGAAAGTGTGAACGATCTTAAAGAGTGCGATGAATCCATCCAGGAATATTTTAATGTTCTGGATCGTATTCATTACGAAAAACTGGATTGCAACATATCCGTTAAATTGACCCAATTAGGTTTAATCATAGACAAGGAACAATGCTACAAGAATATTTATCGAATTGTTGAAAAGGCAGACAAGCTCAATATTTTTGTTCGCATTGATATGGAAGATGCATCCGTCACCAGCGATACCATAGACATCTTTCTGCGCCTGCATAAAAAATTCAGTAAAACCGGTATCGTATTACAGGCTTATTTGCGCAGATGTCTGGATGATCTCAAGATGCTGGCAAAACAGAAAATTAACATGCGCATCTGCAAAGGTATCTATATCGAGGCGCGAACTGTTGCATTCAAAGATCCCGACATCATCAACAACAACTTTGCATTGCTGATGGATGCCGCTTTTAAAGCCGGTAGCTATATTGGCATTGCCACCCATGATGAGAAAGTGGTCTGGTACGGTCTTGAGCTCATCCACAGATACAAGCTCAAAACCAATCAATACGAATTTCAGATGTTGCTGGGTGTTGATGAAGAACTGCGTGATATTTTGGTGGATGAAGGTCATCGATTGCGCGTTTATGTCCCCTTTGGCAAACAGTGGTATGCTTATTGCACGCGCCGCTTGCGGGAAAATCCCAAAATTGCATTTTATGTCATGAAAGCCATGTTTGGAATTAAGTAAAGCATGAGCGAGGCTGTAAAAAATCGCATACAAAAGCTTCGCGATCAATTGCATTATCACAATTATCGGTATTACGTCCTGGATGATCCGGAAATATCCGATGCCGAATATGATCGCTTGATGCGCGAGCTAATAGCGCTGGAGCAGCAACATCCTGATTTGGTTACACCCGATTCGCCGACGCAACGGATCGGCGGCGCGCCGTTGGATGTATTTTCCTCTGCAGAGCATACCATCCCCATGTTAAGTTTGGATAACGCTCTCGACGAAGCTGAATTTCGCGCCTTTGATGAACGGACGCACCGTTCTCTGGCAAGCACGAAGGACATAGAATATACCTGTGAACTCAAACTGGATGGCCTGGCGGTTGAATTAGTCTATATTGATGGCCGGCTCAGCATCGGCTCTACCCGAGGCGACGGTTATGTCGGGGAAGACGTTACCCAAAATCTGCGCACCATCAAGTCCATTCCTTTGCAGCTCTTACACGTCCAACCCAAACGGTTGGATGTTCGTGGTGAAGTCATCATGGAGCTGGACGATTTTAAAAAGCTCAATCAAAAACGCGCTGAAAAAGGAGAATCGCTGTTTGCAAATCCTCGGAATGCAGCGGCCGGCTCGCTGCGTCAGCTGGATGCCAGAATAACCGCAAACAGGCCACTGTCCATTTTCTTTTACGGTGTCGGCCAGGTCGACGGACTTGATTTTCAAACGCATCATGAAATGCTGCAGCTTTTCACTAAAATGGGATTACGCGTCAATCCCTATATTCGCCTGGTAAAAGGTTTTGATGAGGTTTTGTCCTATCATCAAAAGATGCTGGAGAATCGCGAGCAATTACCATATGAGATCGATGGCATTGTCGTCAAAGTGAATCAGGTCTCCCTGCAAGAGAAATTGGGTGCGAAAACAAAAAGTCCGCGATGGGCGATTGCCTATAAATTTCCGGCGCGCCAGGAGATCACCCAGATCACCGACATTCAGGCGCAGGTTGGTCGTACGGGTACACTGACGCCGGTTGCGATCATGAAGCCGATCCGCGTCGGCGGTGTTGAGGTGAGTCGCGCCACGCTGCACAACCAGGATGAGATCGATCGCAAAGGCATCCGCGTGGGCGACTGGGTTGTCGTGCAGCGAGCGGGTGATGTAATCCCGGAGGTTGTTAAAGTAATCGAATCGCGCCGCACCGGGGCGGAAAAACCATTTACATTGCCGGAAAAATGTCCTGTTTGCAGCAGCCGCACCGTGCGTCCGGAAGGGGAAGTGGCCCGGCGCTGCATCAACCTGGCCTGCCCCGCCCAGGTGAAAGAACGCATTTATCATTTCGCCGGCAAACGAGCCATGGATATCGACGGCTTGGGCGAGAAATTGGTGGATCAGCTGGTGGAAAAAAAATTGGTCAAAGACGTATCGGACCTTTACTTTCTGCAGAAGGAAGAATTAGCGGGTTTGGAACGGATGGCGGAAAAATCCGCCGCCAACATCATCGAGGCCATTGAAGCCAGTAAACGCCGGTCATTGGATCGAATTCTTTTTGCCCTGGGTATACGATTCGTTGGTGAACATGTCGCCCGCGTGCTCGTCAAAGCCTTTGGCAGCCTCGATGCGCTTATTCAAGCAACGCCTGAACAACTTGAATCGATCCATGAAATCGGCCCACAGGTGGCCCGGAGTGTGGTTGCATTCTTCTCCAGCCCTGAAAATCGACGCATCATATCTCGCTTGCAGCAAGGAGGCGTAACAATTGCACCCGTGCAAACGAAACAGAGTAATCATCTGGCGGGTAAAACTTTTGTGTTCACCGGAACACTCTCTTCGCTGACGAGGGATGAAGCGGAAAGGTTGGTGGAAGGACTCGGCGGCCGAGCAGCCTCTTCGGTCAGTAAAAACACCGACTATGTCGTGGCCGGAGAAGCCGCGGGCTCCAAATTGCAGAAAGCAAATGAACTGGGGATTGAGGTTTTAACCGAACAGGAATTTAATGATATGATCAACCAATGAAGGCACGACTTGAACATATCGTATTCGGCGTCGTTTCGTTTTGTTTTCTTCTCTCCTGTGCCGGCAGCCGGAAAACCGGGAAATTGGCCTTTGTCTCTATTGACGAAGAAATCGCCCTCGGCCAGGAGTTCGCCATTCAGGCAATGCAGCGACTAAAACTGGTGCGCAACCAGGAAATCACAGAATTCCTCAACCGCATGGCGCATGAAATCGGGGCGGTCTCCGATTGGAGCGGCCTGGAATATAACGTCTATCTGGTCAATGAACCGGATATTAACCACTTTTCATTGCCGGGCGGGCATATCTATATTTTTCGCGGTCTGATTGAAGCCGCCGAAACGGCCAGTGAAGTAGCGTCAGCCATCGCACATGAGATCGCCCACATCGCCGCCCGCGATGGCGTGGATCGTATGTCACATAAATATGGCTATGCTTTGGCGGCGCAAAGTGTGGTGGGACAAAATCCGGAAATACCCAGGCAGATAATTGCAAATTTGTATTCGCGAGATACAATTTTGGATTATTCCAAAGAAGCGGAAAAGCAAGCTGACCGAAAATGCATCAAATATGCATGGAAAGCGAACTATGACCCGGCCGGCCTGGTATTTTTGTTGTTAAAAGTCCGTCAGGCGGAGGAGGAATCCCCCCAAAAAGTCTCCCTGTTGCTAAAAACCCACCCCGCCACATCAGGTAGATATCGTTCTGTTAATAATGAACTTGATTCTGTTCCGGATAGAGCATCTCTAAGGAAAGACCTGCCTGAATTTTCTGCCATTAAAAATTTGTTGCGTAAAATCCCTTACTGACCACTTAATCCGTTATTTTATGTTTGTGGCACTTTATTTGCCAATATTTAATATGAAGCCGCCAAGGCTTTGTATTTTTGACCCCCTCCTCCTTATAGATGCCACAAGCAGCAAAACCCCCGAGTCCTTCGGGGGTTTTGCTGTTTATACGAATCACGTCACCCTTTCACCCGTGATGATTGCTGCTGTTCACAGCCTCAAGGCGAGTACACACACTTTTTTTGCCTGAATCAGCTCACCGCGCCGCTCATCAAAAGCCTGCAAATGGATAATATAGATTCCCATGCGACAGCGCTGTCCGATGCTGTCAGCGCCGTCCCAGAAAACAGTTCGATGCGAGCCGCTGTGTTCATAATTGCATAGAAAACGGACCAGACGTCCGCAACAGTCGAAAATGCGCAGATTTATATAGGCGGTTTTCGCAGGCAAAGTATAGGTAATAGCCAGATGATCTTCAAAACCATCC
>JAFGSU010000154.1 GCA_016934435.1 Candidatus Zhuqueibacterota bacterium
CTGAGTGCCCAGCCAGCGCTGCATGGCCTCGATGGCGCTGCAGTAACGGAAGGACACGGACGGATATTTTGCCGCCGCAGCGTGGGCCATCTGATCGATCTTGACCAGATTGTCGAGGAAATCGGTCTCGGGCAGATGGCCCCACAGACAGGGCACCTGATCGATGCCCTGACTTGCCTTCGCAAAGATCGCATCCATCAGATCCTGCCTGACGCTGCCGATGTGTTCGGAGCGGACGTTCCAGCCCGGGCCTTCGCCCGGCACCTGATAGTTTTGCACATCCGGATGAAACGGCACAAACGTACTGGGCGATTGCGACCAGTCGTAGGTGTTGTCCAGCGGTTCGGTGGTGTCCAGACGTTTTGCCGGCCAGTCGTTGTGCATGCTGAAAGGCAGCAGGTCGTCGAGATAGTGTTGCCAGCCGTTATCCATATAATGCCAGCCGCTGCGGAAGGATACCGGGAAGACTTTTTCATGCAGCAGAAATTGAGCGATGGTGACGTTGAAATCGTCGAGGCAGTCGAGGAAGGTTTGCGATTGGTTCCAGTAGGCGCGGCCGTCGCCGTCGTAATCGTACCACTGAAAGGTGTGGTAATGCAGCGATAATTCATCGCCATAGGTTTGGATGGCCTCGAGGTGATGCTGTTTCATCAGATAGAGGGTCATGATGTTCGGAATCGACATATTGGTATTGGTGGCGTAGCGAAAGATATTGCCCGCCATCATCCACCAGGTGAGTTTCATCGGTTGACCATAGCTGTCGCGCAGGTTATTTCGGAACGTCGGATCCATCACCCGGTAAGCATTGCGTGAGGGGTCGGTATAGAGATCAGCGCGATAGGTGCAATGGTACCGTGATGTGCTCATGCCGTCCCAGATGGCGGTGTCGGAGCCGAGCACCAGATAGACTTCGCCGGCGTGCAGGGAAGAAAATAATAGTATAATGCTTAGAAAACCGACGATTTGTTTTTGCATGGGTTGTTTAAATATCATCATTATTTACCTAAATCTAATGAATATTGCCAAGTTCTATGTGAACCAGCAAAACGGGCGGTGGATATGTTCCGCACAAGGTTTATTTCTTAACCTGAGCCCGTATTGGTGACCGACCTCCATTTTTATAAAATTTACGGATTTTTGAGATATTATTCAAGAAGACATTTTTCCTTTGATCGCGCCGGCAGGTTCTGGTGTGCGATTTTACTTTTGCGGCTTTGGGATTGGCTGAAAAGCAAAATTTTTATATCATTGAGTGGGGTTCACTTTTTGGGTGGGTTCTGCAGAGCAAGGAAGGGTGGTCGCCGATAGGCGATGCACTTGTTTAAAGGGAAATGAGGACGGATTGCAGTGCAATAACATTTAATCTGGCGCCACTGCTCCGTCGGCGGCAGGTCAGACGGGACGCTCCGAATCGAGTTACTGGAGCGATTGGCTGTTGCATCTTGAACGGCCGTAGGGAGGCGAATGGGGGGAAAGTTCCTTCTCTCCGCCAAAAAACGGACGGACAGGCCCCTTGAGAACCGGGGAGAAGGCACTAATAACGTAGAATCTATACATTTTTTGAACTTTTTTGACAACCTCACTCCACAGTGCAGGGCCAGATTAACCACCTGTTCAATGAGGAGAAGATTTTTTCTCTGCACCTACTCGAATTACCATCAGTGCGCATCGAACAATCCCCCCTGCAGGATCTCGATCCCGCGGATTATGAGATAATATCAACCGCTTCCTTACAATCGACCCTTATCCTTCAAATGATCCCGAACCTGAATGGTGATGGTGCGAAAATCCACTTTGCCGCTGCCCATTTTCGGCAGTTCCGGGAAAACGATGAACTCTTTCGGCACACTGATGGCCGGCAGTTCCTTCGTCATCTGTTTCATGATCTCCCGATCGTTGAGCTTTTTGGTAACCGCGGCAACAATACGCGCACCCTTGAGAGAGTCCGGCACTTCGACGACGCATACCGCCGTTCCTTCGGGCACCAGTTTTTCCAGCACCATTTCCGTTCGCACCAGCGAAACCATTTCGCCGCCGATTTTCACGAATCGTTTCAGCCGGCCGCGATGCCAGATATAGCCGTCCTCGTCTATCATGCCCATATCGCCGGTGTCGTACCAGCCGTCTTTGATGCGCAGCGAGGTTTCCTCAATGTCATCAAAATAGCCCTTCATTACCAGATCGCCTTTGACCAGGATTTTGCCTTCTTCCCCGGCCGGCATGTCTTTTCCGGAGGCGATATCGACGATTTTAACATACACGTTGGGCAGCGGCTTGCCGATGCTGCCGGGACGGTTGTTATCCGGTGTGTTTACCGAGACGCCCGGGCTGGTTTCGGTGGTGCCGTAGGCTTCCAACAAGGGTACATCGTGCTTTTCGCGAAAGCCGTCGCGCAGCCACACCGGCACCTTGTCGGCGCCGGCCAGCAGGATGCGGCAGGTGGCAAAATCGCCTTTGGTGGATTCGCGTAGATAGCCGGCGAAAAAGATCGGCGTGCCGGCGATGATAGTCGCTCCTTCCTCACGGATGTATACCGGGATTTTTTTGTATTCCAGAGGATTGGCCACGGTGATATTGGTCATTCCGGTTGTCAGCGGCAGCCAGAAATTGGCATTATGGCCAAAGACGTGAAAAAGCGGCAGCACACTCATCATGCGGTCGTCCGGATAGAGGTTGTAAACCTGAATTAAATCCTGGATGTTGGAAGAAAAATTGCGGTGCGTCAGCATCACACCCTTGGGTTCTTTTTCGCTGCCGCTGGTGAACAGGATGACCACGGTGTCATCTTCCTCAGCCCTGGTTAATGAGCGGATGATCATAGCCGAAGGCAGTTTGGCGCGCAGGGCGGCGGTTATTTTTTTGCTGAATGTGACCGAGGCCAGGATATCCTCGATGAAGAGCATACCGGGTACCAGACGGCAGCCGATGCGTTCCAGCAGGGCGCGGGAGGTTATAATGGTGCGAAATCCGCATTTATTCTGGGCGTACTCGCAGTTTTCCGCCGCGCCGGTCGAATAATTGATCATCACCGGCACCTTTCCGGCCATCACGGTGGCAAGCGTGGCCAGGATGCAACCCGCGGACGTGGGGATCATGATGCCGATGAATCCTTCGCGGTATTTTTTGACGATATTGGTTAGAATCAGAGAAGCGATCAGCGTCTTGGAATAAGTCAACCGCCGCTCCAGGGTGCGGTCGATAATGGCCATTTTTTTGCTGTTCGCTTTGGCTTTTTTGATGAATTCGTGATGGAGGATCATGGTTCTTATCTCCTCAGTTTGCCCCGGGTTCGGTGTTGCCTGGCATTTGCTCTCCGGAGAGGCTGTGGATTGGTCTCGTAGAAATTAAATTATGTGTTTTATCGAACCAAATGCAATGAATGCGATTCATTAATATATGAGAAAAATATATAAAGTTCAACAGTTTTTTGAAAATATTTTCCGGATATGACAGAGGATGCGGGGTGGCTCCTGCGTCACGCGATATCCATCGCCCCCAACAGCAAGCGGGCGTCCCTTATGCCCGAAAATCGGGATGCGCGTGATCGGGCTGGCCAAAAAGTACGATAACAGCCGTCGAATATAGTCAAGTGACGGCATGACCCCTCATCCTGTCCTTCTCTTTGCCAAAAAACGGACGGACAGGCCCCTTGAAAAACGGGGGAGAAGGTACTAACAAGGTAGAATCTGTACATTTTTTGAGCTTTTTGGACAGCCCCGGTACTAAATGTATTGATTTTGCGAACTTTAGACACGCCCTGCCGAGAATCGACCAGATACTTTTATTCCTTTTTGCCCCATCCCCTCGGTAAAATTCGAAATCCCGGCGCCTTGTAGTCCTTTGGCAGATATTCCGTCGGTACCGTTGCCTGGTTGCCGTCGCGCACTGCGGCGTAATGGGGCGACATGATTTCCACGCCGGCGCTGTTGAAAACATCCTGAATGTTTTGATGCAGATCGGAATAGATTTGCGCCATTTTGCCCGGATCATCTGTGAAAGCATTGAGTTCGTAACTGACATAAAAATCATTGAGAGCGGTTTGCAGCACGAACGGCGCCGGCTCCTCTAACAGATAACCGGTCTTTGCCGCGGCATCGAGCAACAACTCGTGCACCTGCCGCCACGGCACATCATAACCGATGGTCACTGTACTATGCAGCACCAGCCCGCGTTCCTGCGACGAGGAACTGAAATTGATAATATGGCTACCTAAGACCATGGCGTTGGGGATGGTGATATCGACGTTTTTAATCGTGCGTACGCGCGTCACCAGCAGGGTTTTATCCACCACATCCCCTTCGGTTTCGGCGATCCTGACGCGGTCGCCTAATTGAAACGCGCGCATATAGGTGAGCACCGTGCCAGCGATGATGTTGGAGATAGCGGATGCGGAACCCAGCGAAAACAGCAATCCGAGAAAAACCGAGATGCCCTTGAAAGCGGGCGAACTGGACCCCGGTAAATAAGGAAAGATGACGATGGCGACAAATACCAGCATGAGAAATCGAACAATTTTAAATGTGGGATCGGCCCAATCGCGATAAAATCCGGGCAGGGTGATGGTGCCTTTACGGATTTCGCCAAAGAGAAATTTAACAAACCGGATCACATAGTGGGTAACGAATAGTATGACCGTTATGAAAAACAAATTGGGAAGAAAATCCAGCACCGAATTCCAGACCACCTGAAGCGGATTCATAATATAGTTGATGATGACCGCCGCCCAACGTCGCGTGCTGGGAAAAAAGCTCAGCAATAAGGGAATGGATAAATAAAATAAAATCAGGGTCAGGAAAACGCGCAGCCCTTTGAAGATCATGATCAACAGATAGGTGATGCGTTCCTCCGACAGGATTTCCACTTTTTGCAGCCGCAGGGTGCGAATGCGCGTGCCCTGCCAGTCTTTCAATTTTTTATAGACGCGCGGAAAAATAGTGGTAAACAGACGCAAAATGAGGATGATAAAAATGAGCGTAACGATCGTATACCCCACACTCAGGAGGATATTTTTCAGGTTGTATTTTTTTATTTCCGTTTTCAAGGCTTTTTGCACGCTTTTGCGTATTATTTCCGCCAGCTCTCTACGGCTGGTGCCCGCCGACAGGGCATCGGCATCGGTCAAGCTCATCAACACCAGATCGCCGACAAGGATATCGCTGCTGTGGATATTATGGATGATAGTCAGCGAATCCCTGGATTGATCGCGGCTTTTCGCCAAATTTTTCAGACGGGCGGATATGGCGGCGGCGCGCTCCTGAGCTGTATAAGGCCCGAACCGTTCATGCAGGAAAAACAGTGTATCCCCGGCCAGTACCACTGCCACCTCCGGGCGACGGCTTTCCTCAACAGTCCCATCGTCTTCCGGAATTTGTGGAAATGAAAGAGGGGTGATCAAAAGCGTTGAAATGATAAGCATCAATGGGAATTTTTTCATCTTATGTCCTTTCTATCGTACTCGGATCGAACGGCTATAGAGTCTGTCCAATAAGTCGAGTTGGAACCGTTTCATTAATATTTGATCGAGCATGCGCACCGGCAGCAAACGATCCAGCCACAGCAGCGCACGAGCGCCGTTGCCGACGCGCAGGATGGGGCGAGGATTGCCTCTACTCACCTCGTTGACGATCTTTTGCACCAGAACCGCAGCCGCTGTCGGATTGTCCTGCGAGGCGCGCGCGCGCGCCTGGATGGCGCCGAGGATGGGCTGGTAGATGGAACCCTTCTTCAATGTGCGCTCGAGCCCATTCTCGGCGGACTGACCGAATTTCGAACGGATGGCGCCCGGCGCGGCGATGATGACACGAATGCCGAACGGCGCTAATTCCATGCGCAACGCATCCGAGAGCGCATGCAATGCAGCCTTGGAGGCGCAATAGACGCCGGCGAACGGCGAGACGAAATCGGCCGATACGCTGCCGATTTGCACAATTGTGCTCTTATTGGCCCGGCGCAGGAGGGGCAGCGCTGCCTGAATCAACGCCATGGGCGCCAGCATATTGGTATCGAATTGCAGCCTGATCTCTTCCATCGGCATCTCGACAGCAGGCCCAATGGCGCCATAGCCGGCGTTATTGACCAGAATATCCAGCCGCCCCTGTTCTTTTTCTATCGTTTGAATCACTTGCTTGAGGTCCGGCTCGCTGGTGACATCAAGCGTCATAGGATGAATCCCTTTATCCGCCAGGTCGATCAGACTGGAGATGTCCCGCGCCGTTGCATAAATTGCGTAACCTTTTTCGTGCCAGGCCTCGGCCAGCTCACGGCCGATGCCGGAAGAACAACCGGTGATGAGTACGATCTTAATATCAGATTCCATCCATTCTCTCCTTTGTGATGCCGTTTATAAGATAGCAGATCCGGATGAGAAATTCAAGCAATTTCAAACGGAATCGGATTGCAATCCGAGCAAGGTAAAAATACCATTATTGCCGATTGGATATAATAAAGAATGTGATTGCGAGTGGAGGAACAGTTTTATTCTTTATCATCAAAACTGCGCTGGAACGAGGCGTTCTCCGCCATAAGGTGATTATCTCTGTCTAATGCCTTTTCAGCGGAGATCGCTACGCTTCACGGCAGATACCGGCCTTTTTCGCATCTGTGCTCTCCGCTTCTAATAACAGCGGAGACCGCCACGCTCCAACGCAGTCCATCGATGATAGGATTATCCAATAGCTCTGCTTGCGGTGACATTCTTTTTCTGTTAATATTGATATAACAAGAGATCCTCGTGTTCAACTTCTAATGACATGGCGGAGATTGCTTCACTCCATGGCGGCTGCTGCCCTTTTTTATGACCTGTTCCTCCGTTCGCAATGACATTCTTTTTTTTGTCCTTTCGGGAATAATGGCATTTTACCATTCCCAACTCGCGATGACATCGTTATAATTTGTCTTTAGAAGTGCATGGATTTAAATCATGCGCTGATTTATAGTGTAGTGAAGCGCTTATAATCCATCGACCCGAAAATCATCCGGTTCTTCCTTGCGATTGGCTTTATTTTTCAATACATTTATAAAATTACAGCAAAGATAATCATTGATAAATCAAAAATTATATCTCATATTGTACAAAATAAAATAGCCTGCAAACGACGAGGAAACGCTTCTGTCCCATTATCCGGAACATATCCTGCTGATTTTCATCGACGGTTTGGGCATCGGCGAGCGGAATCCGGAAGCCAATCCTTGCTGTAACCCGGATCTGCGCTATTTCAATCATTTTTGCGATGAGTCATTCCCGAAAAAGATGATGCCGCACGGTCTTGCGCTCGGACTCGACGCCACCCTCGGAGTGCCCGGCCTGCCGCAGAGCGCCACCGGTCAGACGACACTGCTCACCGGAATCAATGCAGCCGAGGCCATCGGCAAACATCTCAATGGATTTCCGAATCAAAAATTGCGCGACATCATCGCCGAACATTCCATTCTCAAACAGGTTACAAATATAGGCAAGCGCGCCGCATTCCTCAATACCTTCCGGCCGCCGTTTTTCGATTACGATCCGTTCGAAATCATCCGTTATCTTTCCGTTACAACCGTGGTCAATCTCTACGCCGGCCTGCCGTTTTTCGACCTCGACGATCTGCGCAATGGAAAATCCATCTACCAGGACATCAGCGGCGAGTCGCTGCGGCAGCTAAGTTTCGATGTGCCCATCTATATGCCAGAAAAAGGCGGCGAGATCATCGGCCGGCAGTCGCAGGAATATGATTTCAGTTTTTTCGAATATTTCCAGACCGACCGCGCCGGACATTCCAGAGAGTATAGCCGCGCCGCCAACGAATTGGTCGGGCTGGAACGCTTTCTCGATACCGTCCTTGTAACTATCGATCTGAAAAATACGCTCGTACTCGTCACCAGCGACCACGGCAATATCGAAGACCTTTCGGTAAAAGGCCACACGCGCAATCCGGCCATGACCCTGGCGTTCGGCTGCGCCGGCGAAACCCTAGTCGAGAAAATACGCACCATACAGGATGTTACACCGGCAATCATGCAGTTGTTAATTTCGTAAGGCGATTCACGATCATGAGAAACGGGTACATTCAACGTCTGTAAACAATTCCATCCCAACACCCCATACCTCATACTCCAACCCGGAATTTTTATAGGGCGATCAGGCTGATTGCCTCTAAATTTTTAATGGCTCACAAAAATGGAACGATCACAAAAAATGTCCTTTCTGTGCCCTTTCACTTTTGTGCCTCAGACCACTCAATCAGATTTTTTATCGAGCGATCAGGCTGATCGACCAACAATTTTTAACCGTTCTGCGGAAAAAACAATTGAAAAGATACTACGCGTCGTTCAGAACCATTATTCCCGCATTCCCCTTTTATACTGATTGTCCTTGCTTTTTAGCATAAATATTTGTATGTTTTTTCATAATCATCGGATACAACCATTCACCATTGTGAGAAGAGACATGCTGGAAATAAAACATGTGGAAAACGATGTCTATTCGGTAGCCGGCCGATTCGATGCCTCACAAATCGATGCGGCGAAAAAAGTGCTGGATCAAATTGAAACTTCGGTTGTACTGGATTGTCAGGAGTTGGAATATATCTCCAGCGCCGGCTTGGGATTATTGCTGGTGACGCAAAAGCGCTTGGATGAAAACGGCTGCCGTATCAAACTCATCCATCTCAAAAAACAGATTCGCGATGTGTTTCAATATTCTGGGTTCGATACGATTTTTGAAGTGGAATAGAACAATACAAACTTTACAGTACTATCCAAACCCGAGAGGTATTTAAGACCTATCGGGTTTATTTTATTGTAAGAGATCGTCATGCCTAACATCCGAAAAATAAAAAAAATCATCCAGGGCCGTCCGACCATGGAGGGTGCGGGCGTGCATTTGAAACGCGTTTTCGGTTATCACCATGTGCCCGAGTTCGATCCTTTCCTGTTGCTGGATGATTTTCACGGCAACCATCCCGACCAGTATATCGGCGGTTTTCCCTGGCATCCGCATCGCGGCATCGAGACCATCACCTACATGCTGGCCGGTGAGGTGGCGCACAGCGACAGCATGGGCAACAAGGGGGTCATCTATCCGGGCGATGTGCAGTGGATGACGGCCGGCAGCGGCATCATCCATCAGGAAATGCCCAAAGGCGACGAAAGCGGTCGCATGGGAGGATTCCAGCTGTGGGCCAACCTGCCGGCGGCGCACAAGATGACGGCGCCGCGCTACCGAGACGTCCGCAGCGATCAGATTCCGGCGGTTAAAACGGCTGACGGCCTTGTGGTAAAAATTATTTGTGGTGAATATCAAGGCAACCAGGGGCCGGTGCGCGACATCCTCATCGATCCGCTGTATCTGGATGTCATAGTGCCGGCCGGGAAACGGTTTGACCTTTCGCTGCATCCCGACTATACTGCCTTTGCCTATGTCTTTGACGGCGATGGCTATTTTGAGCCGGAACGGGATCCCTATAAGTATGAAATGGAACCGGCCAATTATTTCAGTTTCAAGCGGGAGTGTCGGATCAAACCTGTGCACCTGGTGCTCTTCGATGAAGGCGATGCGGTATCCGTCAACGCCGGAGAGCAGGGCGTGCGATTTTTATTGATCTCGGGCCGGTCTCTGAAAGAGCCGGTGGCCTGGTGGGGTCCCATCGTCATGAACACACAGCAGGAACTGAGAACGGCGATGGAAGAATATGAAAGCGGGACGTTTTTAAAGCACGATCGTTGAGTTCTCCCCAGATGTTTCTACTTTTTTATGCCGGTATTTTGAAGCGATTAGCTACGAAATCCCGGCAGGGTAATCCGCGCACGATGTCAGCGATCTCAATTTTTATCATTGCCGGGGTTGCGCTTTTTGTGGACCGGCGGCGATGCCTTGACGTCGGGTAGGTGACGATATTTTTTATCAATATTCCAAAGGCTCGAGGCTGTCCGAAAAGCAAGAGAGGCATGAATATTTGTGAGGTTCGCTTTCCGGGTGAGGTTCACATAATTGCAATGTAAATAAAGTTTTACCCTCACCCTGTCCCCTTCCCGCGAGCGTGAGAGGGAACTGGATTGTCAAAATATTTTGGAACTTTGTGACAGCCTCGGGTTTCATTTATACTGATTATTTTGCTTTCGCCTGCGCTTTCAGCAGTTCGATCTCCTGTTTCATCTCTTTCATCGCTTCGATCAGCACCGGTACCAGGGTTGCATAGTTGACCGCCAGATATCCATCCTCGTCGGCCAGAACCACCTGCGGCAGTACTTTTTGCACTTCCTGTGCAATCAGGCCCAATTGTTCGCCTTTTGTCCATTATCTGGAGGTGTCTAAAAAGTACGATAACAGCCGTCGAATATAGTTAAATGAAGGCATGTCCCCCTCATCCTGTCCTTCTCTCCGCCAAAAATCGGACGGACAGGCCCCTTGAGAAACGGGGGAGAAGGCACTAATAATGTAGAATCTATACATTTTTTGAACTTTTTTGATAACCTCAAACCTCATGACGCTCTGTGTCGTCGCAATTGACACAGCATAGGATCGGTGTATTGCACAGATTTGCCGCAAAGGCGGCTCTGATCATATATCGTCCCTAATGGGACTTGTCTTATTATACACTCATTTGCTATAAATATGCCGTCCCTGGTGGGACTTTTATCTGCTTACAACGATCTGAGGTGTGTGAAAACACAACGCATAATCACACAATGTTTAAGCCGCAGATACGACATACATTTACCTTGCGGCTTGGCGCCCTGACTTAAAATATTTCGGAGAACCCTGCCAGGGCTAATTGCGAAAAAAACAACGTCGAACACAGAAAACTCTGGCAGGATTCTCCGGGCGCGACGTCGACGTTTTCATCTTTCAATCCTGCCAGAGTTATGCGGTGAGGATAAAAATGTGCGCGAATTCCAATGCTGCTATAAAATGATCCCGCGACTGCATAATAAAGAAATATCTAATGCCATGCCCAACTCGCATCAACACTCAGATCTGAGATATTTCCCTCCCTTTTTTTACCACTACCACTATACAGACTGCCGCGCGTTTCCCTCACAGCCTGTCGAACCGGTCCTTGCTCACATAGCAGATGGGACAGCGCCAATCTTGCGGCAGCTCCTCGAACGGCGTGCCGGCGGGGATGCCATGTTCGGGATCACCGAGCTCGGGATCGTAGACGTATCCGCAATTGGTACAGATGTACTTTTCCATAAA
>JAFGSU010000155.1 GCA_016934435.1 Candidatus Zhuqueibacterota bacterium
AAGATGTGTTATAGATGAGCTGTGAAATGTCAAATTATTTCTGCCCCGGTCCTAAGGTTTTACTGTTTAACCGCAGGAAGAAACGGGCTCAAGTGCAAGAAACCGTCGCGATCGACGGGTTTTTGTGAATGGCCGCTGTAAATCACTGTCGGATTCAGCATCTGAATCTTTTTCAGGCTCAGGGCGATATCTCTCCAATCGGTCGCATAGTAATTTTGTGCTTTCAAGCTTGGATGGACCACGATCAGGTCGCCGACAAAAGCCGTCCCTTCACGCAGGAAAATGGTTATAGCCCCTGGGGTGTGACCGGGGGTGAAAACAACCGTCGCGGGGAGTCCATAGGAGTCGAGACTGTCACCGTCGTGAAGGATGATGTCCGGAATCACCGGCCTCACCCGCAATATCGCTTCCACAACTGGCTGCAATACTTTGCCGACTCTCCCCCAGCTATGCGTCAATGGAATGTCGGTCCTGCCTTCGACCAGAGCCTGCGAGTCGGGTGCGCTTATGGTGATGGGCGCGCCGGTGAGTTCACGAAGCTTTCCGGCGCTGCCAAAGTGGTCAAAATGGCTGTGGGTAAGAATGATGAGCTTGAGGGGTTTCGAAGCGATCTTTTTCAGTTTCCGCATGATTCCGCGCTCCTGGCCCGGTGATCCGGCGTCAATCAAAAAGAATGCCGAGTCGGTTTCGAGCGCGAACGCCGTTGACATTCCGGCTTTAATGCCATGAATTTTCGGCTCGGAAGCATTGACATAGTGCACCATCAGCGCTACGGCCAAAAGGATCAATACAAAGTTGTACCGTGTTCTTGAAGTGATCATTGTTTTTCTCTGCTCCTTGATATCGAAGTGTAAATAGTTCCAATCGACGCCGACGCTTGCCTTAGCCGGCGATGCCGGAACGAACATCTACAACAACCCAGACACCTTTACTATCAGTGCCGCCGAAGGTATCAGCAGGAGCTGAGCCAGCAGAGTCCCCAAAAACCTCGTTACCAGAAAAAGTGTAATGATTTTCCGGAAACCGGCGTCGCTGACTTTGCCTTCGACCGCTTCGTCGGTCAGAAGCGACAGGTACGGATCGACGAATATCGCCATCATGATGGTTGCCGCTCCATTGACTATAGAAGAAAGGGTGCTTGCGGTCACCCGTAGTTCGGGAACCAGGTATCCGGCGTACAGCGAAGCCAATACGGCACAGGACCAGATTGCCGTTCCGGCGGTATGCATGATCAGTACCGGCAATAAACCCTGCAGCCTGATGGTCTTTCCGAAAGCGAGATTGTCGATATTCGGAACGGCGAGAGATTCCTTGAATTGGCGGATACCCGATTTTGAGAAAGAGTGGAAAAGCAGCCTCGGAATCGAGCGTTGCAGGGAAAATTGAGATATCGCGCGGGAAAAAATCCGCTGCGCCGTGGGTGTCAGCAATCCGCCGACGACCGATGCCACAGACCCAGCGACAAGGATGATCCTGAAATAATCGGTGGGAACGCCTTGGCTGAGAGAGGCGATGTCCGTCTCGATCTTCTTCGCGATCAGTGGCGCCTGCAATGTGTTCGAAAGCCGTGAGACCAGCAGTAAGATATTGAAAATAGTCAGAGAGATGGCGATTTTACCCAACCGCACACCGGCTATTCTGGCCGAAAACGAGAGTGTTCCCACCAGATTGATAATAAAAGTGAGCAGTGATACGACAAGCAGATTGTAATCCATGCGTCCGGATGAGTACCTTTTCTGTGAGATTGCAGCGATTCCATCGTATGGTTAAAATAGATGATTTCATCGAGACGGACTTCATGTACTGAAAATATCCCTTGCGTTCAGTTCATTCCTGAAAAATCCTGGTTCGTAAAATGGCTGATGTCGGTTGCTAACCGTCGGTTTATGATGCACGTTCACATATTGCTTGATTGTAGCTATACTTTCAACGGACGAAAAATTGACAATATTTTTCTCCCATGGAAACCTTTGTGAAGAAGCCTGGCTGGATGATTTCTAACAGCATATATTTTAAGGGGTTAAAACGAATCAAAAATCGTTTTTGGGATTCTATCGCAATTTATTTTATTTATTACTGCATTGTTGGATGTTTGCGCCCTCGGCTCCGAAGAGCCCGCCCCCAACCGGCTGGCATGGCTTATTGATCTAACAGATGTAGTATATAATCGTGAAACATAACTCCGGCCGAGTTATTGAGATTTTTGACCTCTGCAGAGTCAATTTTGTTAAAAAAGGTGCCACCTCCCCCATCAGAAGATACAACACAAAATAATGCTTTTCTACGTCCGTAGAATTGAATCCTATTATTGAATTTGGTAAACCGAAAGGATTATTGTATGATTTCATCCCACCGATTTAACATGCTATCCGTCTGTATTCTTGGCATCTGGTTAATTTCCACAGGGCTTTTCGCTCAAGATAATGACTGGGGATTTGTTGGAACACATATTTACAATCTCAATCAAAGCAACGTTGGGATTGGAACAGGCGGTGTCGGAATAACCTCAAAGTTACGCGTTATCTGTCCGAATACAGCGCAAAACATCGTCGCCGAATTCAGAAACACCGCCACTAACGCACAGAATCGAATCGGGATCCAAGGGTATTCCGTGCCACAGGCCAACTTTGGGACTGGAGGCGCTTTTTATGGCGGCCTGTATGGTATTTATTCCTCATCGACCATCAGTGGCGCCGGCACTCGTTATGGGGGATTTTTTGTCGCGGCAAACGGAGTCACGAACTATGGCGTCAGAACATCGGTATCAGGTGCCAATCCATCGTATGGAATTTATAATGGTGTAAATATATCCAATAATTATGCTTATGGTAATTACAACGCTATAACTGTAACAAATAATTATGCCTATGGAACGTTCAACAATGCAACCGCTACTAATGGTAATTATGCCTATGGCACCTACAATTCTGCGACAGCAGTTAATGGTAATTATGCCTATGGCACTTACTCGAGTGTCCGGGCAAAAAAATTCGCTTTTGGAAATTATAATTATGCAGTTGGCGATACCAATGTCTATGGGGTTGTTGCACAAGCGTCGGGTACGAGCAACGTCTTTGGCATACTTGCAACGGCTCCGGCTTCAGCCACTAATTACGCTGGTTATTTCAATGGGAATCTTCATGTCACCGGATCATTCACCGTCACCTCTGACGAACGGCTCAAAGATAATGTCGCTGCGATACAGGGTTCATTGGAAAAGGTGATGCAGCTTCAACCGAAAGAGTATTTCTATAATTCGGGAAAGTATCCAGGTCTGAACCTCCCTAAAGAAAAACAATTCGGTCTTATCGCCCAGGAAGTCGCATCGGTTATTCCAGAAATTGTCAAAGAAGAGTCAGTTCCGGTGAAACCAGGTAACCCTGGACCGCGTGGTGAACATATCTACGAATCGGAAAAATATCAGGGTGTTAATTACATCGCCATGATACCAATACTGGTGCAAGCAATTCAGGAACAACAAAAACAGATCGAAATGCTCAAGGCGCGTCTCCAGGACTGATGCACAACGCCGTTTGATTCAACCCTGCTCGTCGCGGTGCCCTAACGGAATACTTCCGGTATGGCACCCATTATTACATCTTCCTTATTATAATTTTGACAGTAACAAGTTCAATGAATGCACGAGCGCGAGTAGTTCGCACTGGCATCCAGAGATTCAATCAGCCAAAAAAAATCGTCTCATCAGCTTTTCACTCATTTAAAGTGTAGCAATTTTTCTCTTCCCGAATCTCTGCCGAAATTTTTTTATTTGCATTTTTTTCCTGCTTTCTCGACAATATTTTAATTTTTCTTGTACGGCACTACACCATTTAATATATTGTTTTATATCGAGATAGGTGGATTTATGAGCAAAATTCTTGCATTGCCGGTTCAAAATCTTTTTAATGTTCTGATAATCGACACTGACACACAGACATTGGCTCAGACTGAGCAACTAATAAAATCACCATTCATTAACACTATTACCTCGCCATCTCTCCTGGATGCGAAAACAAAAATCGCCCGATTCAATCAAAAATGGCATACCTGGATACTAGATTTCAATACTGACGTGCCTGATTCTGGATTAGAATTTCTCGACATCCATAGTAACTTCCCTTACAGAATCATTCTATCTGGGCAAAGAAACATGCATCTTGCTTTTGAAGCATCTCGTCGAGGTGTTCTCCAGATATTTGATAAATGCACCGATCAGAATCTGACAGAATTCAAAAGATGTGTCTACAGCAGTTGTGTATTGGGTTTTCTTTTGAGGGGATGCAGGACCGATTACCTTGAAATTTTCCTGATTTTACAAAAAGATGTCATCACAACCCCTCAGAATTGGGCTACGATGGCATGTCTGGGCCTGCGTAGACTCGAAAGCATCTGCTCTCTCCATTTTGGTATTCCTCCACGTCAGGTGATTTCTCTCTATTATTATCTTTGCTGCCATCTTCATGTCCCGATCAATCTCTCGAGATATGACATCATCAATGACACTCATAATTTCTGGAAACCCCATTACAAATCAAAACACCAT
>JAFGSU010000156.1 GCA_016934435.1 Candidatus Zhuqueibacterota bacterium
ATGGACCAGGTGCCGAGGCCGATTTCGGACAACTCCGGGCCGTATCCTACCCATCTATTTTTTCGCATGAATCATCATTGGCTCATAAAAAGTCTTTGAATTTAATATCATTTTATTAAATTTTATCAAGACTCGAATTGAAATTCCACCCCGGATGCCGTCTGGATCAAGCCGGTTCTATAGCCGACAAGACGAACCTGTCCGGGGCTGATTCTCGCCACGATATGCCACGCACGAAAGGGACCATTCAAATGGCTGAAAAACTGCAGACCATTCTCAGCGATTCCAAAACCGCCAGATGGACCGCCCTGTTGATCGTCGCCTTTACCATGTTCGCCGGTTATTACCTGGCCGACGTGATGGCGCCGCTTCAGGGCATGCTGGAAAAAGAACTCGGCTGGAACAGCACCGCGTTCGGCTGGTACACCGGCGCCTACGGCTGGTTCAACGTTTTTTTATTCTTCCTGATAATCGGCGGCATCATCCTCGATAAAATGGGGGTGCGTTTCACCGGCGTCACCGCCGCCCTGGTCATGGTGGCCGGCACATCGATCAAATACTGGGCCGTCAGCACCCACGCGCTCGACGGCCAGAGCTGGCACATCCTCTTCTGGACTTTCCCGGCGCAGGTCTGGATGGCGGCTTTTGGATATGCCATATTCGGTGTCGGCGTAGAAGTGGCCGGCATCACGGTATCGAAAATTCTGGTCAAATGGTTCAAGGGACACGAATTGGCGCTTGCCATGGGCCTGCAATTGGCCATCGCCCGCCTGGGCACGGCATTGGCGCTATCCTCCTCCCTGCCCATCGCCAGGGCGTTCGACAGCGTCTCCATGCCGGTGCTGTTCTGCCTGATTATGCTGTGCATCGGACTGCTCGCTTTTGTCGTCTATACCTTCAGCGACAGAAAATTAGATGCCTCCCTTGCCGCCGTTAAAGGGGCCGATTTTAAAACCAGTGAGGATGAATTCCACGTCAAAGATATCGGTTTCATCATTAAAAATAAAGGATGGTGGTACATTACCATTCTGTGCGCGCTTTTTTATTCCGCCGTCTTTCCGTTTCTTAAATATGCCACCTACTTTATGATCAATAAATTCGGCGTTTCCGAAAGCTATGCCGGCGCCATCCCGAGCCTGCTGCCCTTCGGCACCATTCTGCTGACGCCTTTCTTCGGCAACCTCTACGACCGTAAAGGCAAAGGCGCGACCATCATGATCATAGGTTCCCTGCTGATCATTTTCGTACATCTATTATTCGCCGTGCCTATCCTGAATTATTGGCTCATCGCCATCTTTCTGATGATCATCCTCGGCATCGGCTTTTCGCTGGTGCCCTCGGCCATGTGGCCCTCGGTACCCAAGATTATTCCGGAAAAGCAGTTGGGAACCGCGTTTGCGCTTATTTTCTGGGTGCAAAACGCCTGGGCCCTGATGTTCGTGCCGGCTTTGATCGGCTGGGTGCTCGACACCTACTGCGTCACCGGCACGATGCTGGTGGATGGCGTACCCGTTACAACTTATAATTACACCATACCCATGATTCTTTTTATGAGTTTTGGCCTCCTGGCGTTGGTGTTTGCGCTGCTGCTCAAGGCCGAAGATAAAAAGAAGGGCTATGGTTTGCAATTACCCAACATCAAACAATAGGCAGGTACGGCCATCATGCAAACGAACATTCCCATATGCGACCTTCACTGCGATACGGCCACCGGTTTTTTGGCCGGGATTCATCTGGACGATCCCTCGCTGCAGGTCAATTTGCCCGCCATGCAGGAGGCCGGGATCGGCTTGCAGGTATTCGCCTGTTATATCCCGCCCTCCATACCCAAGGGGCAATGCTTCCCCCTGGTCAACACCCTGCTCGATCATCTGGAAGCGGAAATCAATCGATATCAGGACGACATCACCATTTGCCGCAATTTTGCCGAAATCGAGGCGGCGCGGCAACAAGACAGGATCGCTGCGATCATGGCGGTGGAAAACGGCAACGCCATCGATGCGGACCTGGGAAATCTGCAAAGGCTGTATGATCGCGGCGTCCGGCTGATGACCATCATCCACGCTAAAAGCAACGAGTGGGCGATTTCGTCCAACGACAAATATCCCGCCTTTGCCGGCCTGAGTCCTTTCGGCGAAGAGGTGGTGAAAGCGATGAATGAGCTGGGCATGATCATCGACGTCTCGCACGCCCACGATATAACCGTTGAAAAAGTTCTGCAAATCAGCGGGCAGCCGATTGTGGCATCACATTCTTGTGCGCATACCATTTGTCCGGCGGACCGCAACCTCAAAGACGAACTGCTGGTTGCCATTGCCGAGCATGAGGGCATGGTGGGGCTGAATCTTTACCCGGGATTTTTAGATGGCCATTATTACCGTTTATCTTTCGATCGCGCCGGCGATTTGTTCGAGGAATTGAGTAAAATGGAGCGATCCGCCGGTCTGGACCTGGTCAAAATCGGCCATCTGTTCACCGAATTCAGCGCCCGGTTCGTAAGCGCCATGGACGGCCATACCCTGCCGCTGGAGCGTTTTTTCGATCATATCTTGTATATCAGCGATCTCATCGGCGCAGAATTTATCGGATTCGGCTCCGATTTCGACGGCGTGCCCACCCTGCCGGAGGGCGTGCGGGATTGCCTCGTATTTAAAACTATCCGCGATGGTCTGTTTGAACGCAACTATAGCAAAGAGGAAGTGGAAGCTATTTGTTGGAATAACTTTATGCGCATTATCCACAAAGTTTGTAAATAGGAGAACCGTCCATGCCCAGAGTATACGTTACCCGTCATCTTCATTTCAGCGCCGCCCATCGTCTGCATTGCGACCAGCTAAATGATCAACAGAATCAAACCGTATACGGTTTGTGCAACAACCCGCTGGGACATGGCCACAATTACGAGTTGGAAGTGACCGTCGTTGGTGAACCGGATCCGGTCACAGGCATGGTGATCGATTTAAAAAAGCTCAAAGATATTGTCGAAAAAGAATTAATCAGCAAGGTGGATCACAAGCACCTCAATCATGAGGTTGCGTTTATGCGCGGCCTTGTCCCTACAGCGGAAAATATCGTCGTCGCCTTCTGGCAGATTCTGAAGGACAAATTCGAGCCTTGCCGTCTGTATGAGCTCAAATTGTACGAAACACCACGCAATATGGCAGTCTATCGCGGCGAATAATAAGAAAGGAATTTAGAGTGGAGAAAAAAAATCAATCATTACAACCTCTTATTGAACAGATGTTAAGAATCTTAGGAGAAGACCCGCAGCGCGAGGGATTGGTTCGCACGCCGCAACGGGTGGATGCCGCCTTGCGCTATCTGACCCGCGGTTATCACCAGAACCCCGAACAATTACTCAATGATGCCATTTTTCAGGAAGAATGCAGCGAAATGGTCGTGGCGCGTAACATCGAGTTTTACAGCATGTGTGAACACCACATGCTGCCGTTCTACGGCCGGTGTCACGTCGCCTATCTGCCCAACGGCAAAATTATCGGCTTGAGCAAAATCCCGCGCATAGTAGACATGTTTGCGCGGCGTCTTCAGGTGCAGGAACGGCTCACCAATCAGATTGCACAGCTGATTCAAAAAGTGTTAAATCCCTGGGGAGTTGCGGTTGTAATGGAAGCAAAACATCTTTGTATGATGATGCGCGGTGTGGAGAAACAGAACAGTTTTGTAACCTCCAGTGCCATGTTAGGCGCATTCAAAAAAGACCGGGCAACCCGGATGGAATTTCTCGCTCTAATCAGATCGTGGGAATAAAAGGATGTCACTATCGCGAAGCAGGGCAAGACCAATATGAGAAAAAAGCAATTATCCGGCAAAATTTGCTGGGTCACAGGCGCCGGTCGTGGTTTGGGGCGAGCCATGGCGGAGGCTCTGGCTGCCGCCGGTGCGCAGGTTATTCTATCGGCGAGCACGACCGGTGAGATCGAGCATGTTGCCTCACAAATAGTCTCGAAAAAAGGTAAAGCATGGGCCATCGCTTGCGATGTGCAAAATAGCCAGGATATACAACAATTGGTACGTCAGGTCAAAAAAACCTGGAGTTCGGTGGATATTCTAATCAATAATGCCGGAACAGCCGTGTTTGCGAAAATTATCGATACCAGGGAAGACGACTGGGACCAGATGATGGCCACCAATCTACGCGGCGCTTTTTTATGCAGCAAGGCCGTATTACCGGAGATGATCGCGCGCCAATCAGGTCATATCATCCATGTTGTCTCTGTAGCCGGCAAACAGCCTTATTTCAACTGCGGCGCCTACTGCGCTTCAAAATACGGCTTGCTGGGTTTTACCGATGTGCTGCGTCTGGAAACCCGCAGGTACGGCATTCGTGTGACCGCGCTGATGCCGGGCGCCACCGATACTGCCATCTGGGGAAACGCCAGGGTTGACCGCAGCCGCATGATGCAGCCGGGGCAGGTAGCCGAAACCGTGGTGGCTCTGTGCGCCAGCGACGAGTCGACCATGATCGAAGAAATCGTCCTGCGACCGATTGGGGGAGATCTGCCATGATGGTGTACTAACAGAATAATGATGCCGGATTGGGAAGTGAGGCATGAAGCATAAAAATAGTCGCTGGCGAAGCAACTCCAATCAAAAACAATTTTCGCGGCGCCATCCTTTACTTTTTCTGAAATATTTGGTTAGAGCGACCGGATAACCGGTCATCATCCGTCATGTAATGATTACAAGGAGGTGTTGATAATGCCAAAACTAACCTATCTGGGGCATGATGCCTTTCTCATGGAAGAAGGGGACACACGGCTGGTCATCGATCCCTTTCTCAGCGGCAATCCATTAGCAAAAGAAAAGCCGGAAAACATCAAGGTGCAATACGTGTTGCTGACCCACGGACATGGTGACCATCTGGGCGACGGCATAGCCATAGCCAAAGCCAACAATGCTACAATCATTGCGCCGTTTGAATTGGCCACCGCCTGCGAAAAAAAAGGCTGCCAGACACACCCCATGCACATCGGCGGCGCACACGAGTTCCCCTTTGGACGCGTCAAATTGACCATTGCCCATCACGGCTCCGGGGCGGATTTCGGCGGCGACAGCCTGGCCTATATGGGCAATCCATGTGGATTCCTGGTGACCATGGGCGGCAAAACCGTCTACCATGCCGGCGATACCGGTTTGTTCCTGGACATGCAGCTCATCGGCGAAATGAACCGAATCGATACGGCACTGCTGCCCATAGGCGACAACTTTACCATGGGCATTGACGACGCCGTCAAAGCTGTAGAATTCCTAAAACCCGGATTGACCATTCCCATGCATTACAATACATTTGATGTCATTAACGCCGATCCCAATGAATTCAAACGCAAGGTACAATCGATCGGCCGGCAAGCTCGCGTTATGGCCGTCGGAGAAAGCCTGTCACTGTAAAGCGCCAATGGGCCTGAGTCTGTCCAAAAAGTACAAAAAATGTATGGATTCTACGTTTTGGGTACCGAGGGTGCCCAAAAAGTTTTAAAAAATCTCAAAAATCCAGTTCCCTCGACCGCTTTCGGGAGACGGAAAGGGTGAGTGTAATAATATATTTTGTTTGCACTTCACCAGTATTCATCTTTTTATTACTTTTTGGAAAGCCCTGGAAAGGATGAGGGGGACATACAGTCACCTGACTATATTCGACAGCTGTTATCGTACCTTTTGGACAGCCTCACATGGTTTTTGATACCACCCATCGTCATCGAATTTTAAAAAGATTGCATTTTGGCCGCAATTAATTTTTTGCAAAATATAAATATTTTACTTACCTTAAAATCTATGTTAATTTTTGCAAAATATCGAACAAGCCTGTGCGTTTTATCGCTGATCTGCCTTGGCATCATGGTTTCACGCGCGCACGGGCAATCCTTCCGCACGCCTGTTATGCCGGTGGAAAATATCAAACCGGGTATGACCGGAGTGGGGAAAACGATCTTTTACGGCGACAAGATCGAAGAGTTCGGCGTTGAGGTATTGGATATCATGCGAAATATCTATCCGCAGCGCGATCTCATCGTCGTACGGCTGACCGGTGATAAGGCGGAGAAATGGGGCGTGGTCAGCGGTATGAGCGGCAGCCCGGTCTATATCAACGGAAAACTTGTCGGTGCCCTTGCCATGCGACTGGGAGATTTTCAGAAAGAACCCATTGCCGGCGTTACACCTTTTGCGGATATGGTGCAGGCGGCCGAAATGGATAGTCGGCGCAAGGAAATATCCACTTCATCGGCATCGTTAATGCACACCTATCTTCAAAGTGTCTTCATTCCTTCCGATGAATGGTTTTGGAACAACTGGATTGATAACAATCGACCTGTTATCTCACGCACCGATCCATCGTTACGGCCGATTGAAGCGCCGCTCATTCTTTCCGGATTTTCTGATCAGGTTCTGTCGTCATCCCGGCCCGTGCTGTCCTCATTGGGTTTCATGCCCGTGGCGGCCGGATCAGCGGGAGATACGCCGTTTCGAGCCGATGTCGGTCTGGAACCGGGCAGTGCCATATCGCAGGTTTTTATCACCGGCGATCTGGGCATCGATGCTACCGGGACGCTGACGGCCATCGAAGATTCCAAAATACTCGCCTTTGGTCATTATATCTTTAATCTGGGCCCGATTAATCTGCCCCTGGGGCGCAGTCATATCATCGCAACCCTGCCCAGTTACTTTGATGCAAAAAAAATTGCCATGACCAAAGAAATCATCGGCATAGCGCGGCAGGATCGTCTTTCCGGCATTTATGGAGAACTCGGCCGACAGCCCGCCTGGATTCCCGTCCGTGTACACTTGCAGGCTGAGGATAATCCGCTCAGGACGTTTCAATTCCGGCTGGCATCGGATAGGTCTATTAATAACATCATGCCGTTCTTCTTTCGTACCGCCCTGTTTCAGGCCCTGGTGGCGGGAAAATTGGCCGCCGATCCCTGCACAATTGAATTGACCGGTAAAATCAGTTTTGATGACGGCCAGACATTGAATTTTAGCGATTTCTTTTCTTATGAGCAACGACTCGGTTTTCTCGGTGCCGGCAGCGAGGCTGCGCAAGCGGCGGATTTCACCGCCAAAATTATGGGCCTGTTGATGGTGAACGATTTTTCGCCGCCGACCATGACGGATATCGAAGTAAAAGCGGTTATCCGCAGCGGCGAGCATCTCGCCCGTCTGCGATCGATGCATCTTGACCGATTGGAGGCAAACCCCGGCGATTCGCTGCTGTTGACGCTCAAACTTCGCCGCACCGACGGCAGAGAAATTAACTATCATCACACAATAAAATTGCCGGTAAATCTGCAAGCAAAATATGTAACCCTATTCGCCGGCGGCTCCGCTGCGCTCATTCTCAATGAAATACGGAAAAATCCGGACAAATACCGTCCGGCTTCCTTCAAGCATCTGCTCGCCATCATCGAAAAACGACGAAAAGGCAACACGCTCTATATTCAGGTACGCGAACCCGCTGCGGGCATGACCATCGAAGGGGAAGAATTAAATGCTTTACCGCCGTCGATCATGAATATCATGGACGGACGCACCGGCGGAAAATACCTGCGCGACCGCGTCCTCTCGGAAGAGGCTATCCTCACCGATCAGGAAATAACCGGTCTGCAAAAGATTAATCTTCGAATTATACAGTCGCCTTCCGTGGCGAAGAAAAAAGACAATTCGGAAAAAACTACGATATTCGATTGGTGAACCATGATATATTCAGCAAACAAATACCTCGGCACTGTTATACTTTTTATTTCGCTCGCTCTGACCACATTTCTACAGGGTGCGCTGCCGGTCATTCGTACGTATAAAAGCACAGACGACTTAATATCTGGCAAAATGGAGAATGTCTCTCTGCTGGATGATGGCCGGCTTTGCTTATCTCCGGTTATGACGATGGTGTTCGACACCGGCGATCCATACATCTGGGCTATGGCGCGCGATCTTCGTGGAAATCTATATCTGGGCACGGGTAATGACGGGCGGGTGTACAAAATTACAGCACAGGGCGACACCAGCCTCTTTTTTGATGCGCCGGAATTTGAAGTATATGCTCTGGCCGTCGATAAACAGGATCATGTATATGCCGCCACCTCGCCCAATGGCAAAATTTATCGTATCAAACCTGACGGAACCAATGAAATATTCTTTCAACCGGACGAAACCTATATATGGGATATCGAGCTGGATGCCGACGGCGACCTGATTGTGGCGACCGGAAGTACAGGAAAACTGATTCGCGTTAAATCCGACGGCAGCAGCAAACTAATTCATTCCAGTGAAACAGAGCATATTCGCTGCATCGCCATCAATCGGCAGAATCGATTGTACTGGGGAACCAGCAGCCCCGGCCTGATCTATTGTCTGTTACCCCAGAATAAACCCTATGTCGTCCACGATCCCGGGGCAGAGGAAGTGCATGATATTTCCATCGCCGATGACGGCATGATCTTCGCTGCCGTTTTCACGGAAAGGGAACGACCCAGACCCGGCCAGCAAATTACCCAGGAGGATAAATCGCGCGAAACGCCCGAATCGGAAGGCGAAACGGTGCTATCTTCTTTGTCCATGCTGGTAGAGGAGGCTTTAGGAGCAAAAACAAAAACGCAACTGCTGATGATCACTCCGGATGGATATGCAAAAAATCTCTGGCGAAAAGCCGATGATGTGCAGGCGCTGCAGGTCTTTGACAACGATGTACTGGTTGGCACCAACAACAAAGGCCGGATCTTTCGTGTAACACGATCCGGAGAGACATCCGTCGTTAATGAAGTGGAAACGACGCATGTATCCGCGCTTTTAAAAACCAACGACGATATTTTATTCATCGCCACCTCCAACATGGGTCGCTGTTACCGTTCAGACCCCTCGTTGAATGATCGCGGCACCTATGAATCTCAGACCATTGATGCCGGCAACCTGGCAGACTGGGGTGTCGTACAATGGCAAGGAAAGGGAATGGTCACGTTTGCGACTCGATCCGGCAATACCGGCAAACCCGAGAATACCTGGAGTAAATGGGAAAATACCGTAACAGATCAGGGCATTCTGCGGATCAAAAGTCCGGCGGCAAGGTTTTTGCAATGGCGATGTGAATTGCAAAACCAAAAAACCGTTACACCGGAAATCCGGCAGATTTCGCTTTCCTATATACAAAAAAATCTACCACCTGAAATTGGAGAGATTACCATTCATCCCCATCATGATTATATCAGCTTGCCCCGGATGCCCTCCGAGGAAAAGGGCATCGTCGAACCCCAGACTGTGCCGAAAGCGGAAGAAAAGAAAGGATATCGCAGCGTTGATTGGCAATTCTCCGATCCCAATCACGACGCCTTGGAATTTGATGTCTATTATCGTAAAACAGAAGAAAAATATTGGCATCTCCTGGTCAAAGGATATGCGGCTAATTATTATTCCTGGGATACCTATCAGCTGCAGGATGGCATATATCAACTAAAAATTGTCGCCTTTGATGGGTGCCATTTGCCGGCGGATGAAGGGTTGACGAGCGAAAAAATCAGTCAAGCATTTGTTGTGGACAACACAGGGCCTGTGATTAAGGATATTCGACAGCAAAAACGGGGAACGGGTTTCCTCCTTTCTTTTGCTGCTTGTGATGAGGGCAGTGCCTTGCTTGATGTACATTACAGTGTAAATGCAGGGGGATGGCAAAGCCTGAATCCTGTTGACGGCATCTGCGACAGCCCATGCGAAACGTTCCACATCGAACTACTCCAACGTATCGAACAGGGTGAAATTACTATCAAAGCTAAAGATAGATTTAATAATTCCAGTATTGTGCACGCAACCTTAAATCCTTTAAAATAAACGATGCATACTTGGCACGACCTAACTGCTTTTCTGCGACCGAAACAACGGTTATTAATCACGACCCATATCAATCCGGATGGCGATGCCATCGGCAGTCAAATGGCGCTGGCTCATTTTTTGCGACAGCAGGGGAAGGAAATTCTCCTGTTCAATGTTGATCCAACACCGCGGTATTTTCAATTCATGGATCCTACGCAGGAAATCATGATTTTTTCCGACGACACCCATCACCGGCAGCTTGTAAACCAGGCCGATGGCGCCATCGTTGTGGATGTGAGCGATTGGAGCCGACTGGCACATTTTGGGACTGTGTTAAAACAAACAGAGGTGCCCGTGGCCTGTATCGACCATCACATCCAGACCGAAAAAATCGGGCAAATTCAGATCATCGATCATAACGCCTCATCTACGGGTGAACTTGTATATGATTTTTTAAACAGCAGCAACTGTAAATGGACACAGGAAATAATCGACGCCCTTTACACCTGCATCATGACCGATACCGGCTCGTTTCGCTATCAAAACACCACGGCGCACGCGCACCAGCTCGCTTCAGATTTATTGCAGAAAGGCGCGCGGTTTCGTGTTGTATTTGAACAGGTATACGAGAACTATTCAAAACAAAGAATGGTTTTGATGGGACACCTGCTCACCCAGATGAAATTCATGTGTCAGAATCGTCTGGCTTATTTTGCCTTGACCCAGGCCTTGTTACGGGAAACCGGTGCAGAGCTATGGGAAACAGAGGGATTCTCGGAGCTGCCCCGTGACATCGCCGGAGTAGAAATCAGCATCATGTTTACCGAAATGAAAAACGGCACCACCAAGGCAAGTTTCAGGTCGAAAGGTCATATTCCCATAAACGAACTGGCCGCCAGGGTTGGAGGCGGCGGCCATCTCTACGCTTCCGGCGCAACCATACCCATGAGCCTGGACAAGGCCATGAAATGGGTATTAAAAGAGGCTAAGACAATATTTACATCGTGTAATTAATTACCCATCATTTATGAAAACAAACGAGCAACAATATCTGGATAATCTGCACAGCCTGCAAACAGGTGCGACCGCCATTTCCGATCCCGTTGAATTTATGCGTCATTCGCGTCTCCTGCTTCGTCAGATCATACCGCATGATTATTACCTGATTTTCATCCACGATAAAATGCGGGAATGTCTGTCCGCTTCGTTTGTCTATAATGTTTTGCCTTCACCGACCGAAGAAGAAATTTGCATTTCATATCAAAATCCGTTAATCAAAGATATATTGATCAGCCGACAAATCATCGTCCGCAAAAGCCCTGATGTTTTGCTGCCGCAAGAAAATATTGCCCAGGAGCTATTTGCCCCTATTCTGACACCGGAAGAAGTTATCGGATGTTTGTATTTTGCCAGATGCAATCCGTCATCCTTTACTGCCGATGAGGTTCGCCTATCTGAAATGTGCTCATTTATTATGGCGGCGCCCATCGGCCGCATTCAGTGGGAGGCTCGCGCCCAACAAACGCACGAAATCCTTAATGAATTCCGTGAAAAATATTTATCCATACTGGATGCCATTCCTTATCCGGCGGTCATCGTCAACACAGAAAGCGATCAGCTGCAGGAAGTGAACCGCGCCTTTCTTGAGTGGGTCGGCTACAGTCGTCAGGAAATTTTCGACCACAAAACTACCTCCTTTTTCACATTTGCCGAAGGATTTTTCCCTGCTGCGGATACCTGGCCGCCGAGGCCGTATACCGTTCAGGTGCGTCTTGCTAATAGCGAAAGAGTGGAAACAACCTCGTTTTCCTCTTGGCTGACAACGCAGGCGCCGGAAAAACGATTCGTTGTTTTTCTCACCGACCTGACGCTTAAAAATCATTCGGCTCTGCAGTCACAGATGGAACAAATCATCTACACGCTGTCACACGATCTCAAGGCGCCCCTGCAGAGTTTAAAAGGTTTTGCTACTTTATTACAAGAAGATTACGGCATGCAAATGTCGGGCGAAGCCGTATCCTATCTGCAACGGATTCTGGTCAATGTGGAACAGATGGAAAAATTTGTAGCCGATTTATTGAATTATTCGCGGTTGCACTCGGATGAAAATGTTTTTACCGAGACCGAAAGCGCACATATAATAAAATTATCGCTTGATGCATTGGCCGGAATCATTGAGCAGCGTCCCATCAATATCATCATCGATGCCAATCTACCGCGGATCACCTGCAATCCCACGCAAATGACGCAAGTATTCACCAACCTTATTTCCAATGCCCTCAAATTCACGCATGGGGTGGAAATTCCGAGTATCGAAATCGGCTGCGGCATGCTGGAGGGTGAACACGAATTTTATATCAAAGACAACGGTCGCGGCATTTCCGAACAGGATTTACCGCATATTTTCGACCTTTTCTACAGTCGGGATGAAAACCAGAACAACAACAGTTCAGGCGTAGGATTAGCCATCGTAAAAAGAATTATTGAACAGCATCACGGCAGAGTATGGGCGGAATCCATTCCAGAGGGTGGAACGGCCATCAAGTTCACTCTGCCGAAGGTTTTACAACAGCAACTTATTCTTGCATAGGATGGTTATGGCAGAATCAAAGGCAGACAAGTCAATTAAGGTCCTTATTATCGAGGATAGTCCGGAGCAGGCGCATCTGATGGAGCTCATCCTGCAACGGCAGGGACAAAAGTTCGACAGCGAAATTGTCCATGATCCGGAAATCGCATTAAACATACTCGCTAAAGATCAGTTTGACGCCGTGATTTTGGATTACAGCCTGCCGAAGATGAACGGATTACAGGTATTACAGCACATAAAAAAATCGCGCAATCCAGTACCCATCATCATGGTCACCGGGCAGGGAGATGAGCGCATCGCTGTGGAAGCCATGCGGCAGGGCGTATACGACTATCTGGTCAAGACCAAGGATTTCCTGGACCTGTTACCACGGGTCATCTCCCGTGCCATTGATGAAAAAGTGCTCAGCTCAAAGCTGCAACAGAGCGAACAGCGATACTTTGCCCTGTTCGACAAGGCCGGTATGGCCATTTTTATCGCCGATGCCAAAACACTGCGGCTCATGCAGGTCAATGAAATGGCAGTTAAGATGATGGGATATTCGGCGCAGGATTTGCTGTTACGAAATTTCCTGCAAATTTGCGCCAACCGCTCGGCGCAAGATTTGGTCACGTTTTTTGAAAAAATCAAAAAGCAGGGACAGGCGTCTCTGGATCAGATTTTACTTTTAGGCGCTAACCGCCGTTTGATCCCGGTCGATATCAGCGGCAGTTTGCTCTCCATCGGCGACTCCCAGGTCATCCAATGCTTTGTACGCGACATCTCGGAAAAAATCAAAATGCAGCGCCAAATCCTGCTCAGCCGCCAGCGCTTGATTTCTCTGTTCGACGGGATTACGGATTTAATTTCTGTGCAAGACCGTGATCATAATCTGATCATGGGAAATAAAAAGTACATTCAAACCACCACCCATACGACACCGAAATTGGTGGGTGAAAAATGCTATAAAATGCTCTTCAACCGCACGGAACCTTGCTTCAATTGTCCGGCCGAGGAAACTTACCGGACCGGACAATCACGCTTTGTTGAAATATTTCATCAGGGCCGAACCTACCACATCTGGACCTTCCCCATGGCCGGATTGGACGGCAGGCCCGAATTCCTGGTAGAATATGCCAAAGATGTGACCGAACAGAAAGAAATTGAAAAACAACTGATAAAATCCGAAAAATTGGCCACCATCGGATTGCTTTCTTCCGGGATTGCCCATGAATTGCGAAATCCATTAAATGTTATCGAAACCGCCCGCTATTCCATCGAGGATTCTCTCGGCCATAAGGAACAGGAAATCGATCGCAAGCTGGATATCATCAAGAAAAATGTCCGCCGCGCTTCCGGCATTATCGAAAACCTTTTGCAGTTCTCCCGCCATTCGGTCTATGAACGCGAACGCATTGATGTTGAAAAACTCGTCGATACCACCCTTTCGCTTTTAGAAAAAGAAATCGCCGTCCGCAACATCGTCTGTGAAAATCAGTTCGAAAGTGTGGCACGGGTATTTTTCAGCCTCGACTCACTCAAACAGGTATTTCTCAACATCATCTATAATGCCGTACAAGCAATGCCCAATGGCGGTTTCTTACGCATTCGAACCAGAGAAAACAGCGATAAACAGTGGGTACACATCGATTTTACCGATACAGGCCTCGGCATTCCCGAGGAAAACCTGAGCCACATTTTTACGCCTTTTTTTTCCACCAAGAGAGAAGCCGGCGGAACCGGATTGGGACTGTACCTGTCTTATACCATCATTAAACGCGAAGGAGGCGATATTGCCGTTAAAAGCCGCGAAGGAGTCGGTACTACTTTTACTGTAAAATTACCCATCGCAAAAGAAAACGACGTGGCTATTTAATCCCATACAATAGAGATCGATCGGGGCTGCTCGAATGGTATTCAGCAAATGGCAACTGCAAAAAGGTCTCTACCGTTTCGGCAGGTTTCATATCTCATGGCCGTACCCTCAAATCGGACATAAATGTTGACTAATTAAGTAAAAATAATTACATTAAATGCGAGTAATGGTCGAATCATCATTCCAGACACAATATAGGGTTATCCGTGAATATTGATCAATTTTTGGCGCCCGTCCGAGGGCCATTACAACAATTTGAAGTACTTTTTGCGGAAACGCTACATTCCCAAATTCCGCTTGCAGAGCGCGTCGTTAGTTATATCTCGTTACTAAAAGGCAAGCGGCTCAGGCCGCTGCTGGTTTTTCTCTCCAGTGATTTGCACGGGAGTATTAATGATAAATCCATAAGATCCGCCATCGTGGTGGAATTACTCCATACCGCAACCCTGGTGCACGATGACGTGGTCGATAATTCTACCGTCCGAC
>JAFGSU010000157.1 GCA_016934435.1 Candidatus Zhuqueibacterota bacterium
ATTTTCAAATATGACAGCGTCCGAGCCGTCGATAAAACCTGCATCCGTCTCATAGCCGCCGTTGATCGTAAGCGAGAATTCGATAGTACCGAGATCAAGCACGTGCAGAGTGTCGTTGCCTGTGCCAAGGTTGATTGTCAGGCTGTTTGAAGGCTTGTCAAAGGTATGTTCCTCGAAACCGCTACCTGAAAGTTTTAACTGACTACCCACCTCGGATAATGTTGCCTCATCTCCTAAAACCGACAGGGTGATAACTCGGTCGGTTGTGGACGAGTTGTCGGTTATCGGCTCCAGTCCCGCATACGAGATAAGGTCGCCGTCACGATCGATCGTACCGGAGTGGGCATCGAAGGCCTTGTAGGTTACGCTGCCGTATTCACCACCGTCAAGAACCAGGCTGTCGAATCCGCCGGCGCCGCCATCGATCAAGCCGCTCAGACTGCCGCCGTCCTCGAAGACATACGTATCCTCGTTATCGGCAGCCCCCAGCAGGTTTTCAATATTGCTGAAGTTAAAATCTCCGATATGGCCGCTGTCCACGCCATCGATGGTCCAGGTCGTGTCTGCAGAGGGGCCGAACAGGGTATCGTTTCCCTCCCCGCCGATGACTCCGGCCAAGTTGAAAAAGCCGCCGATGCCAGTCGCGGTCCCTGCCCCAAGATCGACGAAAACATCGGTCGTGTAAGCCGAGTAGTCGAGCCTCACCGATCCATCCCCGGAAATAGAGCCCGCCAGAGACGCACCGTCTTCAAAAACCAGGGTGTTCACACCCGAAGAGGTGACAATGTTCTCAGCTTGATTAATGTTGGCCGTCTTATCGAGCCCGTCGGTCACTGCCACTGTTCCGTCAGCGTGGACGAAAATTGTAAGATCAGAAGCATACCCCGAAAAATCAAGCGTATTCATACCGTCGCCCGTGTCGGGTATCAGCAGCAGCGGCTGCTGACTATCGGCTTCTGTTGTTTTTATTTGAATTGGAGAGTCTGTCAGAGACTTGGCACGTCCGATGCTTTCCGATGGATCATCAGATCCCAACTCAGATGAGATATTTTCCATATCATTAGGATCGATCAAATTCTCGACGCCGGAAAAAAGGATTAAACCATCGTGCAGCGATCCGGAAAGATCTTGTTCATCGAATGATAAAAGTTCATCCATCGAAACAATCAGCGAGTCTTCTCCGGTTCCGGCTTCAAAAACAACGCCTCCCGCTTCGGACAACGCTTCTGAATTCAGGATGCTGTCATCAATGGTCAAACAGACGTCATGCCCCGTTCCATCAATCTTCACGCCGTACCCGGACGATCCGTCCAAGTTATCGAGAGACTCGGAGGCAAGGATGACATCGGTATTGGCGTCCATCACCTGCACAATATTCGAATTGTTCAAATCCAGGCGCAGGAGAAGATCGGCGTCCGCCGCCGCCATCACTGACACGTCGCCGCTTAAAAGCACGCGAGGCTCCAACGGTTCGATCCCCATTCGGCGGCTCATGACCTGTTTTGTTTTTTTTCGAAATCGAGATTTACGTCTAATGGCGCGGTTTGAGATGGAATGTCCTTTTTTTAATTCACCGATCCGGCCGAGAAAACTACGAAGGACTTTTAAATTCACATTAAATAATGTACTCATTTCTCTCTCCATGCCTCCACATCGCGATAATTCCTGTATGAATAATCTAAATAATCTAAATAAACAGAATCAATGGCGACGGCTGCAAAGTTGGATGGAAATTCTTTGGTGAACGGATCAAAATGTGAAATCGAAATCTTCTTGTAAATCTTCATTTGTCAATGCTTTTACCCGAGAATAACCATCTCGAAGACTATCCAAGGCATCGCTGCCGTCGGAATCTGCAGTTTAGTTTCTACTAACAGCAATTCCTTTGATTGAGCCCTCGATACAGTGGAAGGGAAAAAGTAGTCGTAACTCGCGTTGCTTCTTTATCACAGGTGAGATTATTTTTGAAAACATCCCATTCAGTAAAATCAATATCCATAAAAACAGATTCAAAAGAAAGCGCATTTATTTCATTCCCAGATTGAACTAACAAATAAATACATGTAAAAAGCAATAAATTCCAAGCCACAGCGATTCCTATCATCGGTGATTTGAAATTTGGATTCATGACAACCAACAACGCTCTAAAAACAGGCTTTAGGCAAGCCTGTTTTCTCTATGTTTCGATATCTGAAAATTGATATCCAGCGGAATCCACTATTTTTTTCTTACCCATATTTCCAAATTCCTTCTTCACATAAGTGCAATATATAAAAATTTATTGCATAGTATTTGGGGATGTTTTGAAGAATTAGACAGCCTATTTCATATTACTTTATTGCCCAGGCAACTCGACCATATAATTCGGGTTTCCTGAAATCCACAGATTTACGTCCCCAATTCGCAGTGGATTTGGTCTTTTCTATCATATTATTTGCAAATTATATGCCAAACATTTAATAAAAGACCTAATGGCCATAGAAAAGGCAAAAAATGATCGTATGTGATTGATTTTCAAGCAAATAAAAAAATGGTGTTTAGCCATATAAAAATCACGATTATCGTTTTTGTGATTGGATATTATGCTAATAGAGGATGAATAGACTACTCATATTCTGTTTATAGAATGCTTATAGAGGATTGGAAATAATGCTGGAATAATAATAAAATTATAACTCATGTTACGCATCAGTAAAGAAAAAAGGATGTAACATAAGGAGATTGTAATTCTATTATTTAATAGCCCAATAGGGTTGAG
>JAFGSU010000158.1 GCA_016934435.1 Candidatus Zhuqueibacterota bacterium
ATGGCATACCGGATTGGTGGTAATTTTGCACCCACCGGCATAGCTGATTTTAAAACGACCGGCTGCGAATTGTCTCATTCCGTCGAGCACGCTGGTCCCGCGCATCGGAACCGGGCTGTAGCCGCCGAGATGGATATCGGCGGCGTTCGGGCCGATGACCGCCAGCGTTTTGATTCGCAGCGAATCCAGCGGCAGGAGATTGCCCTCGTTTTTCAGCAAAATCACTGCCTTTTCCGCGGCCCTCAGGGCCAGGGCGCGATGTTCGGGGCTGTTGACGATTGTATCCACGGCGGCGACATCGATGTAGGGGTGTTCAAACAATTGCAGTTCGAACTTGACCCTGAGCACATTGGCGGCGGCACGATCGATATCGGCCTGGGAGACCTCGCCCGCCCTGACTTTATCGATCAGCGGCAAGAAACAGCCTTTAAAAGCGCCCAGTTCCTTGTCGATACCGGCCTCCAGCGCCATTTTACCTGCCTGGGTGGCCGTTCCAGCCACATAGTGTACGCGGATCAGATCGTACAATCCGCCGCCGTCGCTCATGACGTATCCGTCAAATCCCCATTCACCGCGCAGGATATCGACCAACAGTTTTTTGTTGATGTGGTTGGGAACACCGTCCCATTCATTGTACGAGGCCATGATGCTGCGGGCGCGGCCGATCTTGACCGCCACTTCAAAGGGGTAGAGATGGCTTTCGCGAAAAATGCGTTCGGAAAAATTGACCGGCGCGGTGTTGCGGCCGCCTTCCGGCTGACCATGGCCGGCAAAATGCTTCAGGGTCGCCGCAACATGATCCGGCGCGATGGGCAGGCTGCGCCCCTGAAATCCATAGACCGCTGCCAGACCCATGCGCGCGACCAGGTAGGGGTCTTCGCCAAAGGTCTCTTCGAACCGGCCCCAGCGCGGTTCCCGGCCCAGATCGATCACCGGCGATAAAAATTGCTGCGAGCCGCAGGCTCTGGCTTCTCTGGCCGCAGCGGCGTAAACCCGTTCGACCAGCGTGGTGTCCCAGGTGGATGCCAGCGCGATGGCCTGGGGGAAACTGGTGGCGCCGCGCGCCATGTAACCGTGCAATCCTTCACTTAAAAAGATGCAGGGAATTCCCAGCCTGGATTTTTCCACCATGAATTTTTGGATATAGTTGCTGTATCGGGCGTGCTGCCGGGGCAGGAGTTTATGCTTGTCCAGCCCGGCAAAGCCGACGCTGCGGCCGAGATAGTGGACGGCGGCGCTGTCGATCAAATCGCCGTTCGCGGCAAAACTGTCTTCGCGCAAACCTCCATAGTGGAGGAGCTGATGCACTTTTTCTTCTACTGTCATCCGTCTCAACAGATCGGCGATGCGCTTCTCAACCGGTTGTTCGGAATCTTTGTAGATCGGCTGAGAGGAACAGGTGAGTAGAAAATAGAACAGGGAGATAATAAAAAATATGACTATTCTCCTCATATTCATGATGGACTCCTTTCGCTGCTTTGTCACCGGGATCGGTGGAAGCCGAGGGAACATGGATTACCAACTTTACAACTTATTCTCATACATTCTCATCGATAGCCGGTATGATATATTGTGTCATGATATCGAATATTGCCCATTCCTGCACGGTGGCGGTGTCCAGGTTGACCTGGCCGTTGGCCGTGGTGATGATAATCAGGTTCAGATCGGGGAAACAGGCTATAAACTGGCCGCCCCATCCATAGGCCAGAAACATATTATTCGAGTTCATCTGCCCCAGCCACCACAGATAGGCATAGTTATAGTTTTCCCAGCTGCCCCATGAATTGGGCTGAAAATGAGTGCTCGGCCTCAAGGTAAATTCCACCCATTCTTGCGGCACGATCTGGGCGCCGTCGAGTCTACCGGCGTTCAGGTATAACTTGCCCAGCACGGCCATTTCGCGCGGCGTAAAGTGCATGCCAGCTCCACCCCAGTAATAACCCTGGGGGTCCTGCTGCCAATAATCTATGGTGATGCCCATAGGATCGGTGAGGTGCTTTTGTGCCAGTTTTTTCGTATCCATGCCGCTGGCTTTCGTGAGTATGGCCGAGAGTAAATGAGTCTGGAAGGTGTTGTAGAGCATTCTTTGGCCGGGATCATTGACCAATGGTAACTCCAGGGTGCCCTTGATCCAGTTGGGGGATGCATAGAGATCGCCAAAGTTGTTGCTCTCATCATCGATGCCCATACGCATGGTGAGCAGGTGGCGGATGGTTATTTGATGTTTGCGCGCATCCATATCGGCGGTGACGTACTCGGGGAAATATTCCAGTACTTTTTCGTCCAGGCTATCGAGGTAGCCGTGATGAAAGGCCAGTCCGGTGAGAGCGGAGAGAAAGCTCTTGGATACCGATTTGATGTCGTGCGCCTTTGATGCATCATAGCCGTTAAAATAGCGTTCGGCGACGATGAAGCCGTTGCGGATCACCAGCAGGCCGTCGATGAATCCGTGCGTTTGTGCACGCAGGATGGCGGAATCGAGTCTGTCGGCTCGCATGCCCTGGTCTGCGGGTGCGGCGGTCGGCCAGGTGTAGGACGTGAAATGCGAGGTAATAAGATTCTTTTCACAATGGAACAGGATCAACAAGAGAGGAAGGGCTATTAGATGTAAGCGTTTCATCATCACATCCTTTTAAATGGGTACGAATGCAAAATAGCAAAGTTTACTGAATTTACCCGATCCGGAAGTGTTTGCTTCGCAAGCGGGCGAGACAGTACTGCCGGAATCCACACAACAAATTTTGGCCTATAACGGACGAGTATATTCTTTAAACATTGCCCGCCCGATGCGCGGAGGCCATGGAGTAGTTTCCTGCTGTGATATACTTGTATCTCAATCGTGTTTTTAGTCGGAATATTGAATACCAATTTCAATGGGAAATTACTTTTTCAAAAGATCAAAAGCAAGTGCGATTTTAGCCGAGGTTGATAGCCGAATGATGGTGTGGAGATGTCCTTTTGGCTCGGGCGGAGACAGTCAAGCAAACCTGCCGGATGTCGATTTGTTTTCTTTATACTCCATGGATGACTATGGAAGTGTGGATTTATCTGCTTCCCGGGGAGGCAACGACAATTGCACCGTGGTAAAAAATCCATCTTGTATTCGATCAAAAAATAGTGTAATTTGATGGTATACTCGCATGTAAATCAATAAAATTGGAGCAAGGAGGAATCATGAAACCCATATTGGCGGCGATTTTATTCATCCTACCTGTGATTTTTTTGGCTTGCGTCGCAAAAAAACCGGAAGGGCAAGCCACCGGAACGAAAATAATGCCTGCCGACAAGGTGCGCATCTTTGAGACCGCCAAATCGAACGATCACCGCCTCAAGGAGATCGGTTTCGCTGAATTTGAAGAGTTTGGCCAGCCGTTAGAAACCCAGGCGTGTATTTTCATCGATCCGCGCCGGACTTTTCAGACCATCGTCGGCATCGGCGGCGCCCTGACCGATGCTTCGGCCGAGACCTTTGCAGGCCTGTCCGAGGAAAAACAGCAGGAATTGTTGACCGCCTACTTTGACGCCGAAAAAGGCATCGGTTACACCCTGGCGCGCACCAATATCCAGAGCTGCGATTTCTCCAGCGGCAGTTATGAGTATGTGGAACGAGATGATTTTTCGCTGAATTCTTTTTCCATCGATCATGACAAAGCCTTCCGCATACCCTTCATCAAAAAGGCGATGGCTGCGGCCGACGGACATCTGACGCTGTATGCCAGTCCCTGGAGTCCGCCGGCGTGGATGAAGACCAACTACAATATGCTGCGCGGCGGCAAACTCAAGCCGGATTGCGCTCAGGCCTGGGCGCAGTGCTTTGTCAAATTCATCCAGGCCTACGAAGCCGAGGGCGTCCCGGTCTGGGGCATCTCGGTTCAGAACGAGCCCATGGCCACGCAGACCTGGGAATCGTGTATTTATACGGCGGAGGAAGAGCGCGATTTTGTCAGGAACCACCTTGGTCCGGCGCTGCACCGGGCCGGTCTGGCCGATAAAAAGCTCATCATCTGGGACCACAATCGCGATCTGATCTATCAGCGCGCCAGCACCGTGCTGCACGATCCCGAAGCCGCCCAGTACGTCTGGGGCGTCGGCTTTCACTGGTACATGCAGGATGCTTTCGAAAACGTCAAACGGGTGCACGAGGCGTTCCCGCAGGTGAATCTGATCTTCACCGAGGGCTGTAATTATCCCTACAGCACCGAACACCTGATCGATTGGCATTGGGGCGAAAATTATGGCCGCTCCATGGTGCACGATTTCAACAACGGCGCCGTGGGCTGGACCGATTGGAATGTATTGCTCGACGAACAGGGGGGACCCAACCACGTGGGCAATTACTGCCTGGCGCCGGTGCACCGGACGGCAGACGGCGACCTCTATTATATGAACTCGTTTTACTATTTGGGCCATTTCAGCAAATTCGTCCGGCCGGGCGCTAAAAGGATCATCAGTTCATCCAATCGCGACAGGCTGCTGACCACGGCGTTCGTCAATCCCGACGGCAGGATCGCGGTGATCGTCCTCAATCTGTCCGGTGAGGCCATGCCGTTCAAGTTGTGGCTGGCCGGCCGGGCCGCTTCATGCGAGAGCCGGGCGCATTCGATACTGACGCTGGTGGTGTGAGGGAGGGGTATTATCCGGGTTGCGATTGGGCTCAGCTGATTGTAGTATAAATCTCTTACTACCGGAGTTGATATTCAAAAGGAGCCGGTATAGCATCGTCAAAGTTAGAGACTGCCGGTTGGGTCTGTTTGTGAAAGATCGTCCGGCAGATGCCTGCCGGACGGAATGCTGATGCGGGATTTGCATCCCGCCATTCGCCGAAGCGGAATCAAATGGATACATCCGAACCTGTTGGGACGAATGTCCCCAACCCCATCGCCCGCGCTGGAGCAATCTCCGGCGCGATCGAAGAATGTCATTGCGAGTGGAGAAACGGTATTGTAGTTTATGATCAAAACTGTGCTGGAGCGAAGCAATCTCCGCCAAAAGGGGACTGGGCCATTGCCCTTAGGGCGGGGACTGCCGCGCTCCACGGCAAATTATCACGAATGG
>JAFGSU010000159.1 GCA_016934435.1 Candidatus Zhuqueibacterota bacterium
CCATGAACATCCCGACGTCCGGCTGACGGCGCTTTTTGGGCCGGAACACGGCGTCCGCGGCGACGTAGAGGCGGGCCGACGCATCGATCACTATGTGGACGAAAAAACCGGCATCCAGGTATTTAGCCTCTATGGCCGGCAGCACAAACCGACCGCCGAGATGCTGCAGCATGTCGATGTGCTCATGTATGATATCCAGGATATCGGTTCCCGAGCCTATACCTACATCTATACCATGGCCATGGGTATGGAGGCGGCCAAAGAGAAGGGCATCCCTTTCATCGTCCTGGACCGGCCTAATCCATTAGGCGGTGAATTGCTCGAGGGTCCGGTTCTGGACCCGGCGTTCAAATCCTTCATCGGGCTCTATCCCATTCCCTATGTTTACGGCATGACAGTCGGTGAACTGGCGCAGCTGTTCAACATGGAATTCGATATCAAGTGCGACCTGACCGTCATTCCGATGAAAGGATGGAAACGAACGATGTTTTTCCAGGACACCGGCGTCATGTGGATTCCGACTTCGCCGCACGTCCCGCAAATCAACACCTCCTGGTTCGTAGCGGCAACCGGTTGCATCGGCGAACTGGGGACCGTCAATGAAGGCGTGGGCTATCCGACGCCGTTTGAACTGATCGGTGCGCCGTGGATAAACGCGCAACAACTGGCCGACGAACTCAACGCTCGACAACTGCCGGGGATTTTGTTCCGGCCTCAACATTACCGGCCCTACTACGGCACCTTCAAAGAACAGACCATTCCCGGGGTGCAACTGCACATACTGGATTATGCCAAAGTGCAACCCATGCGCGTCCAGATCCATATTCTGCATGCGCTGCGCAAACTCTATCCGGAAGAGAACTTTTTCGACAGCCGGCGTATTTCCTCGTTCAATAAAGCCATGGGTACGGATCGGGTTCAACAGCAGTTGGCCGACAGGCTGACCCCTGATCAGATCATCACCGGCTGGCAGCAGGATCTGGAGGCGTTTGAAAAGAGCAGAAAGAAATATCTGCTCTACTGATCATTGCTCCGTTCACACGCAGGCGTTTCATTTTGCAGGGCAGTTGTGAAAACCGATCCGCCGTGAATGATACACATGTTACGGATAGTACGAAGGCATGGCGGCAGCGGTTCGGCGCTCTAAATGCGGAGCGGTTTTATCATGATAAAAAATATCCTTTTGCTTTAAGGAAAAATATTTTTAAATTCGCTAACCTTATCCGTTTAAAACAAAAATTCAAAACATAAAGGAATCGTATGAAACTCACAGTCATTGGGTCGGGGTATGTGGGATTGGTGGCGGGCGCTTGTTTTGCTGAAGCCGGCAATCAGGTTATCTGTATGGACAAGGATCAAACTAAAATAGATGAACTGCGCAAGGGGATCATTCCAATTTATGAACCCGGTCTGGAGGGTCTGGTCGAGCGCAACGTCAAACTGGAACGTTTGAAATTCAGCACTTCCATGAAGGAAGCGGTCGAACAGTCGGACATACTGTTCATCGCTGTCGGCACGCCTCCGGATGAGGATGGGTCCGCAGACCTGTCGCACGTCCTATCGGTGGCTAAAGCAATCGGACAGCATATGAACGGTTACAAGATCGTTGTGAACAAGAGCACCGTGCCGGTGGGTACGGCGGATAAAGTACATGCGGCTATCGCGGCGGAGACCAGGCTGGATTTTGATGTCGTGTCCAATCCCGAGTTTTTAAAAGAAGGCGCTGCCATTGATGATTTCATGTATCCTGATCGCGTGGTTATCGGCACCAGTAATGCCAAAGTGGCCGAGATCATGAAGGAGCTGTACGGCCCCTTTGTGCGCACCGGCAATCCCATTCTGGTCATGGATGAGCACAGCGCCGAAATCACCAAATATGCGGCTAATTCGATGTTAGCGACAAAAATATCTTTTATCAACGAGATCGCCAATCTGTGTGATCGCGTCGGCGCTGATGTGGAGATGGTGCGACGCGGTATCGGCTCGGATAAACGCATCGGCCATTCCTTCATTTTCCCAGGTATGGGATATGGCGGATCGTGTTTCCCGAAAGACGTCAAGGCCATCATCCGAACGGCGCGCGATTACGGCATTACCCTCAAAGTGCTGGAAGCGGTGGAAGATGTGAATGAACAACAAAAGCTGGTGCTGCTACCCAAAATTACCCACCATTTTAATAATGACCTGAAGGGCAAAACCCTGGCTATCTGGGGATTGAGTTTCAAGCCCCGTACCGATGATATGCGCGAGGCGCCCAGTATCGTCTTGATCAATGCCCTGCATAAATTGGGCGCCACACTGCAGGCTCACGATCCGGCCGCCCTGCACGAAGCCAAACGACTCGGCATCGATGGGATGACCAAATTATACGAAAACAACTATGAATGTTTGAGTGGCGCGGATGCCCTCATAATCGTCACCGAATGGCTCGACTACCGGGAACCCGATTTTGGGCGCATCAAAGCAGCGCTTAAGACGCCGGTCATTTTCGATGGCCGCAATATCTATAATCCACCCAAGGTGAAGGAACTGGGGTTTGTCTATTATGCCATTGGCCGGCCGCTGGATGAATGATAACTGAACAGACCGCGACGGCATCATTACCTTCTCACGAATAAGCCAAAAAAGGCCGGAAACAGGGCGTTCCCGACCTTTTTGGGTGTGGGTGAGGGACTATTATTTTGTAAACCTGAAAGGTCTTGCCGACCTTTCAGGTTTTTTCATAATTTGTCCTTATTTGAGCAGCATCATCGTCCGTTTTTCTTCGTGGTTATTGATACGCAGCGTATAGATGTACAAACCGCTGGTCAACAGCTTGCCGCCATCGTCCTTGCCGTCCCAGACGACCATGTGCGTTCCGGCATTCATCTGTTGGGACATCAGCGTTCGGACAAGCTCACCCTTTACGTTAAAGATCATTAACTGCACTTCACCCGCTTCCTTTAAACTAAAGTTAATCTTCGTTTCAGGATTAAACGGGTTCGGATAATTTTGTTCTAAAATATAGGCGTCCAGCGGCTGCACGGTCGCGCTTACCGGCCCATGCAAGTTTATACGGCCCTTATAATCGATGTCCGCCAACTTGTAGTAATAGGTCCTGGACGGCAGCAGCTTTTCATCCGTATAGGTGTAAGTATGGATGGAAGAACTGGTGCCGGCGCCGGGAATCAGCTCATTGGTTATTTGCAAATAAATGCCGTCTTCCGATTCGGCGCGCAGGATGTGGAATCCCATATTCTCGGTTTCTGATTGGGTGACCCATTGCAGCGCCACGCGGTCTTTCTGATAGGTTGCAGTGAACGAAGAAAGTTCCACCGGCACCAACACGTGCAACTGGACGCAGGCGATATTATTTTGCATATTCGCATCCTGGGAGGCGCTGGTCACGGTAACACAATTATCCATTCCACCCAATTCACTGGTTGCGTGCATAAAGACGTGATAGGTCACACTGCCGCCATTAGGAATCAGCGCCTCACGCCAGACTAAAGGATTCGGTCCTTCGTCCTGCGGGCGCGATGCTGAGATAAATTCCAGACCATCAGGTAAATTATCAATCACAGTGACGCTGTGTGCATCATCCGGTCCGTTGTTCTGGACGGTTATGACGAATTCAATGTCATCGCCGACATAAAAATAGGTGCGATCGCCCTCGATCTCTTTAATTACTTCCAGATCGGCTTGCTCATTTTCAATCAGGCCTGCATCATAGGTGAGGTCTTGCTGATTGTTGATCAGATCAAAAGCATCCGTCATGCCGGAGGCCGGGTCCACATCTGAATCAATCGCATCGTCGCCGCCCTGATCCTTGTCGGTGAAATGGTAGCCATCCGGAAGGATAAATTCCAGCCGATAATGCCCGGCCGGTATATCGAAAAAGTCATACAGTCCGCTTAGATCGGTATTGGTTTGGGCAATGAGGGTTAAATCCGTTCCGTTTAGCAAATTGACGTGTACATTGGCCCGCCCCGGTTCACCGGGATCCTGAATGCCGTTTCCGTTTTCATCGATCCAGACACGGTCGCCCAGGGTGATGTTGCTGCCCTGATGACCGCCGTCTTCCACGACGAGATCGACACAGCTCATGTTGTTGCTCAGGTTTTCGTCCTTGTTGGGACCGGTGACAAAGGCACAATTGGTAAAGGTGCCGAGGAGGCCGCCGGCCTGAACCCGCACTTCATAGGCGATGGTTTGATTGACGGATATGATACTCTCATGCCAGATCAGTGGGTTGGGTCCAAAGTCCTGTGCACGCTGGGCGCTGATAAAAGTTAGGCCTTGAGGGATCATATCGGAAATGCGCACATGGGTGGCCTCATCCGGTCCGAGATTGGTCACGCTGATAAGATAGACGGCTTCCTCATTTGGCTGAATAGGATTGGATCCCTGAATGATTTTTTCGATGCGCAAATCCGACACATTTTTAGGAATCATGCCGGCATCGATATCGAGATTGACCTCACTGGGAGCAAGGGATATGATATTGGAGCGGCCTTCGGGCGGGATGGCATCCGAATCGATGGCGCTGTCGGAGCCCACCAGAGGCGCCGTGAAAAAAAAGTTGGCGGGTAATTCAAATTCTACCCGATAGGTGCCGGGCGCAACATGATCGAACAGATAATATCCATCCCAATCCGTAGTGGTTGAGCGCAGGGTCGAGTTGCCAACGGCCTCCAACAAACGCACGGTCACATTGCTGAGACCCCATTCACCTTTATCCTGGAGCCCGTTCATATCGGAATCGACCCAGACGCGGTCGCCGATCTGGCCATTTTCTTCATCTGGAGTGCCGTTGAACGGCAGATCATCCGGCCAGAATATGAACTGATTGCCATCTCGAACATATTGGGTCGGATGGTTAACGCAGATACGGGCTTGCCACCAACCGGGTTCCGGATTGTCGATTTCATCCGCATCGCCGGTGGGCAAGGCAGCCTGGGGTGGATTGGTATTCCACACCGCTTCTCCGGAAGGCGTTCCGGTTATATGGCCACCACTCGGAGTAACATAGGTCACGGTAGCGCCATTGGCATCGAGGTCAAAGTTATACAAATGCAAAACCGACATTTGTTCCGGCACCTTAAACCAGAAAGTATTGCACAATTCTCCTTCGCCTATCATCTGAAAGGCCGTGCGTTTGGCCCACAAACGGATTTCGTTGCCATTGGCAGGATCGCCGTCCGCATCTCCATTTTTAAGGCCCAGCTTGTAGCCGTTTTCATCATCTCCGGCAACGGACACCTCGATCTGGTACATACCAGTACCCCAATCACCGACGCGGAAGCTGGAAAAGTCCACCCATTGCTGATTGGTGCTGACATTTCCGCCAGGATAAACTTGAGTGTGTATCTGGGCATGAATGGGTGAATAGAGGGTAAACGTCGTATTTTCCCAGGCGCCCCATTTCTGTTCATCGCTGTCGAAATTGCTCATGGGGTCGGTGCTGTAGCATTCGGGATCAAAGAGCATCAGTTCGACGACGAAATCGGGATTCGTCCCCACCGGCACTTCGACCAGGAAAATATGTACGTCATAGCCGTAATCCTTATGCGACCACCAGTCGCCGTCATCGAATTCGGCATCGGGACC
>JAFGSU010000010.1 GCA_016934435.1 Candidatus Zhuqueibacterota bacterium
GCATCGGGACTGCAGGCGGCGCACCAGAAGGGCATCATCCATCGCGATATTAAACCGGCCAATATCATGGTGACCAGCGATGGGGTGGTTAAGATTCTGGATTTCGGGCTCGCCAAGCTGCTGTATCGTACCGATATCACCCAATCCGGAGTGGCACTGGGCACGCTCGCCTATATGTCGCCGGAACAGCTCACCGGGCGCAAAGTCGATCACCGGGCGGACATCTGGTCGTTTGGCGTGACCCTGTATCAACTGATCAGCGGCCAATTGCCGTTTTCCGCACCCTATCAGCAGGCGTTGATTTACAGCATCCTCAACGAAGAGGCAAAAATTGACCTGCATGCCCTGCCGCCATCCTGGCATTATTTATATGATAGTATCGACAAATGTCTGCAAAAAAAACCGGATCACCGCTACCCATCGTTCCAGGAACTATCAGCCGATCTCTCGGAGGCGCAGAGAATAACCACCAGTCGCATTGTTCGCTATTTCAGAATCAAGAAGCGAAGAATCGTCTCATTGGCGGCGGCGTTTCTTCTGCTTGCGGTCCTGGTGTTGTGGAGGATTTTCATCAGCCCGGCTGTCCTGTTTTCCGCGGACGATTATGCCGTGATTGCCGAGTTCGAAAATCATACCCGGGAGGAGCTGTTCGAACACACTCTCACCGAAGCGCTGACGGTCAAATTGCGGCAATCCCCGTTCATCGGCATGCTTTCCAGGGACCGTATCCGCCATGCCAGTGAACGCATGCAGCTATCGACGGATGGCGTCTTTAGCACCGAACACGCCGTGGCTGTGGCGCGCCGGGAGGGAGCCCGGGTGGTGATCGGAGGCGATGTCGATAAGACACAGGATACGTATGTACTGACCACCCGCATCATCGATCCGGTTAAAGACGAGATTGTCCAACTGCGAAATTACTCCTTTTCCAGAGCGGAGCAAATATTTGCCGTCCTGGACGACGCCGTGAAAACCATGCGAAATGATTTGGGTGAATCGTGGCAGCGCATCTCGACCTATGACCTGGAACTGGCGGATATCACCACGCCTTCGCTGCCGGCGTTAAAATTATACTCTCTGGGCAATTGCGCGGAGGATCAGGGGGATTATAGCACCGCGATTCGCTACAAAGAACAGGCCCTTGCGCTGGATTCGGCCTTTGCCATGGCGGTCAACGATCTATCCTACGATTATTACAAAACGGGCGACATGGAAAAAGCGTGGGTCTATCATTGCCGAATCCTGCCGCTACTGAAGCGAACCAGTCCACGAGAACGCCTGCTGATGCAGGCCAATTATTACAGTTCCGCCTTTGAACGGGACTATGGCCGGGCCGTTGAGTCGATCAAACAACTGCTGACGCTCTACCCCAGAGAAGCCGAGGCCCATGCCTTGCTCGGCTGGTTGTCCATGTACACCGGCGATTTTGAGACGGCCTGGCGCGAAAATGAGATCGCCGTGCAATTGGATTCTTCCAATGCCGGGACCTGTTTTAACAATTCCGGCTTTGCATATGCCATGGCCGGGAAACCCGACCGCGCCCTGGACTATTTTCGTAAAAGTAAGGCGCTGAGGCCGGGATATCTCGCCATCGATGGTTACATGGCGCAGGCCTACTGGATCAGGACCGAACCGGACACGGTCGAACACATCTTCCAACGATTGCTGACGGCCGGCGATGATATGCGCAAGATACGGTCGTTGACCCATCTGAGCGCTTTGTACTATTTTCAGGGCAGAATTCGCGCCGCCGCCGCTGCCGCACAACAGGGATTGTCGCTCTGCCAAAAAATGAAGCGCACGGGATTGGGGGCCTATTTTCATTATCTTTTAGCTGAAATGGCCCTTCTTAAGAACGATCACCGGGAATTTGAACGCCAGGCTCAGGCGGCTATCCGCACGGCAACGGCGCCCTATTTCGAATGGATTTTCCTGGCGGCACGGTATGCCGAGATGGGGCAGCTTGAAAAAACACAGCATGTATACGACCGATTCAGAGCGGTGCACAGCCGGGATCCCTATTTGCATAAAACCCGCGGTTATATGGAAGATTATCTCAAAGGCCACCTCGCATGGGCAAGGAATAAATCAACCGATGCATTAAAGCCGCTGCAAAACATCGAATATGTCAATTATGGATATCCCATTTATCTGTTAGCACAGCTGAAAATAGCAGATTGTTTGAACAGTATCCAAGATTCCACCGCCATCGGCAGGTATGAGGAAATCCTCGGCCGCCGGGGGGAAGCGGTCATGGCTTTTCTGCCAGCCGGCTGCGATGGCGGATTGTGGACCGGAAATCTCTGGCCGATGACCCAGTTGCGGCTGGCAAATAGCTACATCCAACAAAACGATACCAGCCGGGCCATGCGCCATCTGTCCGCCTGCCTTGCTCTCTGGCAAAAGGCGGACGATGATTTTTACCCGGCGCAAGCGGCAAACCGCCTGCTGGTATCCCTTAAAAAGGAGTGAATCCCTGTCATATTTATTAATCAAGAGGAGGCATTATCATGGCACGAAGCAATCGCTCCATTCTCTGGCTTTCCATCATCATCATAATCGTCGTCGTCATTATCGCCGGTATTTGCAATGTGCGTAAAGGCGGCCAAATCAGTGGTGTGATCTACAGCTTGGGCGGCGGCACTGTGGAAGTTTATTCGGCTACAGCAAATCACGACACCTGTTGGGTGGGCCCGACGAATAAATCCGGCAGCATCAACCTGCCGGAACCATACCCGTGCGGCTCGACGGCCTATCACTATCTGATCACATCGGTTCCGGCCGGTACCTATAAAGTAGCGGCCTATCGCGGCGACACCCAATTCCGTGCCAGCAAAGGCAAATCCGGCTCCAGTGAAGTGCTGGCTTATTACTATGCGGATCCATTCGCTCAAACGGATTGGCGCAATGCCGATAACGCTACCGAAATTACCGTCGATAGCAAAAATCGCGAGTGGCACAATATCAACATATTCATAAAACCACCAGCGAGCGCCGAGGAATAAGCTAATACTTTTACTGTTCCAATTTTCCGTCCGGATAACCGACTCGGACCCGACTGCAGCCATACTCGAGTAAACGCGCGATATGAAATTCGTCGCGGGGGGAAATCTACATACTGATAGATTTTTTCACTTGAAAATGGATGGCTGAATAGGTATATTGCGTCTCGATCGCATGAAAGAGACGCCGCCGGGAAACGAACGTCTCGCCGGCGTTAAGGGTATTAGTCCGACCTGACGCCAGCGCACCTTAGGGCCTGGTTTTATTTCAGCAAATATTCATATTTATGGTAAAATATAAAGAAGTAGCGATTCAGTGGTTACAGATTAAAACATTGGCCCGGGGGTGGCGCATGATATGTTCGCTTCACTAACTAATACAGCATGTTCAAATCAATGAAAAGAACTATGATGTTTCTTTCCAAAGAGATACAAGCACTAGGCGCTTTTTTTAAAAATAACCTCCGGTCGCTGCTTTACGCGCTTTTAATATTTATCCTGTTCATCATTCTCTATTACTGGACGGGCATAAACCATATCGCGTCGACGGAGTTGGCGGACTATCCGCTCAGCGCTGATGTCCCCTATTATCAGCGCGTGCCGTATCTCGGCGATAATGGCATGGCGGGCATCGGAGCCGCTTTGCGTGCAAGCCTGTGGCTGATATGGGTTTTTTCCATCGTCCCGGCATATGGCGGGCAGAAAACCCTCGATTTCCTATAACCTGGAAGTAATGACGCCAAAACCGTGGTTGTGCGCAATCAGCCCAATGAGCGGGGAGGGCCCGGATATTATTGTTGTTGCGGTGGATCGAGACCAGTTAATAGATGAAAATGATTCCGCAACCATCAAAGTCCGCTCGAACGGCGGCGAACAGGAAGTGCGCATCTTAATCAGTCGGCCGGTTTATCATCTGCCGCCGCACTGGGATTTTACTGCGGAGACCGGATGCAATGGTACCATCATCCTGCCGGCGGATGTGTCGCATCGTCCGGAATCACGTCAGCTTGAAAATGGCGATATTATCGGTGTTTTTACGGCAAACGGACTGTGCGCCGGATAGAAATCGTGGCGCCGGGGCAGAAACCTATCGATTACGGCCTGGGGGGATGATATCGTTACGCCGGTTGTTGATGGATTGCAGGACGAGGAACGCATCACCTTCCGCGTCTACCGACCAGCGACGGAGGAAGAATGGACCTATGTGACGGTGCACTATGTGGAGGGCAGCCCGTATTTCCAGGCCGATGACTGGAAAGTCGTGCAGCAATTCAACTTTTATGATGTTCGGAACACGGTTTTGTCGATTCACCAGGGCTGGAGTCTGATTTCTTTTCCCTGTGATCCATCTGATGGTCGTATTGAGAGCATTTTAGCGCCCTTGCATGAGAAAATCGTATTAGTTAAAGATGGCCTCGGACGCGCTTTTATACCGCAGTTCGCCATCAACGAAATCGGCGCCATCGATTATCAGGAGGGGTATCAGGTCTATTGTATGGAGGATGTCGGTTTAACCATTTCGGGTTATCCCGTCGATCCCGCTGAGCCCATACCGATGCCGGCAGGATGGAGCCTCAAGGGATATTTGCCGAATGAACCCATTCAATGCCGAAACATTGGTAGAGTTTTCGATTCCGGCAGCGGCCGAAGTCCAGTTCCGCGTTTATGATACCAAAGGGAGACTCGTAAAACAGCATGACGCCGGTCGATTTGAACCGGGTTTGCATCACATCCGATGGGACGGCAGGGACGAGCAGGGCAACGGCATCGCGTCGGGTATTTATCTCTATAAATTGATTTGCACGACGCAAAACAAGACCCGAACATTTTCTAAGAAAATGACGATACTCAAATAAACCTGATGCTGTCCAATAAGTAATTTTTCCGGCACTTGTTTAATCGGATTTTTAGGATAGCCTCAGATAGCAGATACACAATTCATAGCGTCTTTGCGTCCTTGCGTTAGATTTTAATATGTAACGCCAGGGCGCAAGGGCGCCAAGCCGCAAGGTAAATATATGTCGTATCTGCGGCTTAAACATTGTGTGATTATGCGTTACGTTTTCGCACACTCTCAGATAAACTTTTATGGCTATTTTTCGTATATTCTTCAAGATCGATCATCTACTTTAAACGGGAGGTAATATGCAAGTCTGCAGGAAATGTATGGCTGTCTCAGTCGCGCTATTTTGTGTTTTTTCTGCCATGGCACAAGGTGATACAGACGAGCCGACCAGGATGAAACCGGCGCTTTTGGTCATTGATATCCAGAATGCTTTTCTGCCTTACATGGCGGATGCGGATAAAAAGCTGGCCCTGGAGATGATCAATGCCGCGATTTACATGTTTCGTGAAGCCGATTTACCCATCATTCACGTTTACCATACCGATGAAAAATGGGGCCCCCAACCAGGCACACCGGAATACGAATTTCCAGAAGAAATCCTGGTGGATTCGGCGGATAGTAAGATCAGCAAAAATTATCCCAGCGCCTTTAAAAAAACCGATCTGGAGAAAACGTTGCGGGAAAAAGGCGTAAACACGGTTTTCCTTTGCGGCCTGAGCGCAACCGGCTGCGTCCTGGCCACTTATCACACGGCGCAGGACCTGGATTTCGACGTTTTTATGATCAAAAACGCGCTCCTGAGTCCAAATACCCTTCATACTGACGTAATTGAGGATATCTGCGATGCGATCGGTTATTCGGTCCTGCAAACGATGTTAAATAATATCATAAAATAAGTCGGATAAAAAAAAGTAACATCTTGTTCAAGCAATCGTTAAAAAGAACCGTATGTCGAATTATAGATTGAAAATACGGGATAATAAAATATCCATTCTAATCGTCATCGCGGTGGTATGGGCTTTTTTCACCCAGCTCCCGATTGCCCTCAATGATTCCATCGAAGATGCCGATCTGGATTTATTATTCACATTGCGCGGAACCCGCGAGTTGTCGCGGGATATTGTCTTTATCTACCTGGATGCCGAGGATATTCAGGCATTGGGCGGCTGGCCGTTGTCTCGCGATTATTACAGCTATCTCATTCATGCATTACAGCAACAGGGCGCTCAGGTCATCGGTCTCGATGTGTTATTCGACTCGCGCGAAACCCTGTACCCGGAATACAATACCATTCTGGCCGACTATTTTGAGCGGGCGGGCAATGTCTGTCTGCCGTTTGCCTACGCATCCGTTAAGGCGCAATCGAGCGAACCGGACATCGGCGACGCATTCGGGGGTGAGTTATATTACGGCCGATCACCGCTTTTGCCTGACCCTCTTTTTCGTTCAATAGTCGCCGGTATGGGATTCAGTAACCTAAGCGATGAGGCCATCATTCGCCGCGTCCCCGTTCTGATGGCCGGCGAGGATAGCTTGCATCTGTCGTTTGGCGCGGAGCTGGCGCGGCTTTTTCTGAACGCAAACTGTACTGTTTCGAAACGCAAGCTCCTGTACAGCATCGACCAGAAGACACGCCTTGAAGTACCCCTGGATCGTCACGGTCGTCTCTTGCTCAATCACTTCGGCGATCTTGAAAACATTGAGGCCTACGGCTTTGTTGATGTGTTGAAAACCATGGAAGATAATCCCGATTCTTCCTGTTTTTTCGGCAAACTGGCGCTTTTAGGCGTCACCTCACCGGGCCTGCCGGTTATCAAGTCGACGCCGTTATCGCCGGCTTTACCCGGCGCCCTGATCCAGGCTACGGTGGCGGAAAACATCATCGCGAGCAATTATCTTCGCACACCACACCGGTTTTTAGCTTTCCTGATCATCCTGCTTTTGGCGGTGACCTCGATTCTCATTCACCGATTTAGTGGGATGAAAGGGAGGTGGATGCTCTTTGGACTTGGCGGCATCGCCTATATCGCGATTGCGGTGCTCCTGTTTCGCTATCTCAACACCTTGTGGCCGGTTATCTATCCCATCATGAGTTATTGTCTCTTTTTCATCGTCGCTCTGTTGCTGCAGCAGGTTGAAATGAAGCAAAAAGCCCACGATGAGCGAATACATCTGCAAAAGCAGATCGATACCACCGTTGTTTCATTGACGGAAGCCAGGGCGCAGCTAACGGCGCTGGAAGTTAGACTGGCGAAGGAATCGGCGGAGAAGAAAGAGCTCTCGCACCAGGCCGACCGGTTGTTATCGGAAAAGAGGGAGATGGTCGGAAAGCTGGAGCGACATCTGCGCGACCTGCAGCCGTTTAAGGCAAAACGTGAGGAGGGTGTTGTAGCGTTCAATATCGTACACTCACCCGACGGCGCAATGGCGCAAGTGATCGAATTGATCAAGAAAATCGGCGATGACGATATATCTGTCCTCTTGTTGGGCGAAACCGGCACCGGCAAGGAGATTGTGGCCCGTGCCATACACCAACTCTCGAAAAGGCGACATGCCGCATTCGTAGCCATCAATTGCAGCGCCTTGACTGAAACGCTGCTGGAATCGGAACTGTTCGGACATGAGAAAGGCAGTTTCACCGGCGCCATCAGCCGGCGTCGCGGTCACTTTGAAATGGCGCACGGCGGCACGCTTTTCCTCGATGAAATCACCGAGACCTCCCCCGCCTTTCAGGCTAAACTCCTGCGCGTGCTGCAGGAGGGTGTATTTCAGCGCATCGGCGGCGAACAGGACCTGCGCGTCGACGTGCGCATCATCGCCGCTACCAATCGCGATCCGAAACGAAAAATACAGGATAATAGTTTTCGCGCCGACCTCTATTATCGTTTGAACGGCATTACCATTTCCATGCCGCCGCTGCGCGATCGGGTCGAGGATATTCCGCTTTTAGCTAACTTTTTTCTCGATAAATATAAATATCAGGCCGTCAAACAATTTTCTGAACAGGCCATGATGACGCTGCAACAGTACGCCTGGCCGGGAAATGTTCGCGAGCTCGAGAATGCCATCCGCCACGCCGCTGTTCTGGCCCTGAGTGAAAAAAGGTCCTGTATTCAGACCAGAGATCTGCCAAAGGAAATAGTGACCGGATGCAAGGAAGACATTGTTGAAGAAATCTATCAACCCCTGGAGACGCAAATTCTGGAAATGTTGCGTACCCTCGAATTTTCTCATTCGGCGGTTACCCGCACCGCCAAAGCCCTGGGCAATCGCGATCGCGGTACCATCACCGAATATTTTCGCGGTCTCTGCTTCGAGCATCTGTCCGCCTGTCAATTTGATATCCGTGCGGCGGCGCAATCTCTGGCCGGGAGCAACGCCGAAGAAGTGGTGGCGCGTGTGGAAACAAAGATTCGGGAATATGTACAGAATCTGCACGCCTGGAAGTCGGGCGCCTCACCGGAAGATGCCGCCAATCCCAATGCCCCTCCCTTTAAAGGTCTGCCGAAAAAATATCATCCCGCCCTGATGACGGTGATTGGCAATCTGCATCGGGTGCGATAAACGCTTGTTCTGCTACGTATGGTAACTGAGGCAGGAAATAAACCACAGAAAAAACAGCGCTTCTAATGCGGAAAAATTCCGCAGGTTTTGATTATCTCCGCATTCGTAAATATCATGTATTTATAAAATGATATAACGTAATATTAAGATAATAATAAAATTAACTCAATACGATCTCCTTGTAAAATTCTGGCACGCTGTTTGACATGGTGATAAACAGCAACTCCCCAAACACAAACAGCATGAATAACAGAACAACAAGGAGGTTCACCATGAGAGCAGTAACAAAAATATCATTGTGTCTGATGCCGGTGATTATGTTAGCCGGTATGGGCGATCTTTCTGCCTATGAGATGAAAAAGCAAAAGGCCTATAGCATTGGCGTACGGGCAAGTTATTTCCCCATGCCCTATCGTTCTACACAGGTGCATGCATCCCATCCCGATTGCCGGGTTAGTTTTGAAACCGAGGGATTCGGCGGCAATTTCTATTTCACCTCGCGGATCAGTCGAAACTGGCTGCTTGAAGTGACAGCCGGCGGCATTGTCTCGGTGAGAGGTGTGAGTGAAGGTGATTGTTGGGACGATTGTTGTTGCGGCTGTGAAGATCATGAATGCAGCGATATCGACGTCGAAAGCATCACGCCGCTTTTAGTGGGTCTGCGCTACCAGCTGACGTCGCTGGGTCGTCATTCCAATTTACAGCCGTATGTATCGGCCGGCGCCGGACCGTACTGGATCAGCCGGGTGCAGACGGTGACCGAACCCTTTGAAGAGGAGGTCACCACTTCCGCCCAGGCCAAGCGAGGCGCCTATGCAGGCGCCGGATTCGATTGCGCCGTTGCCGGCTGGCTCGGCTTTAATGTGGACGTTAAGTACCACTTTGTCGATCTGGATGCCAGCGACCGTTACAGTGATTTTGAATTCGGCGTCGGTGTGCAGATCATGTGGGGGAGTTATTAGTATTTACAAATCTTGCAAACTTTTTGCCGGTTTGTATCGTAAATTAATAGGAAAGCGAAACGGCGGAATTATCGGATTCATCTACTTGTTGAATACCGATTCGATGACGACAGGATAAAACGTTACGCTTGTGGGTGGCACATCAGCCGCTCAGTTGAAAGTTAATGGAAAATTCAGGTGGAAGATAGTGTGTGATCATATGCGGAAAAAAACAACCAGTCTAATTATTTGTTTCCTCCTATTTTTCGGGCAATTTGTCTATGCGCAGGGCCTATCCCGAAACACCGGGGTGGGCGTTCGCGCCAGCTTCTGGAGCATGTCCGACCACGTCATGAGCTATAACGTCTCGGGAAACCGCCAATCGGCAGACATCGATCTCAGCGGTGTCGGTGTCTGGTTATTCCTTTTTTCGCGCGTTCACAACCACTGGTTTCTCACTTTTGAGTCAGGAGCGGTGGGCAGTGTCAGCGGCCGTGGCGACGCGGAACTGCAAGCCGGTCTGGCGGAGGGTTCCGCTGTGACGCCGATTTTGTTTGGTATGCGTTATGATTTTCTATCGAGCAGGATGCCCGGCGCCCTGCAGCCTTACGTTTCGGGCGGTATTGGTCCTTACTGGATAAATCAGTTCAAGGCGGAAGCACGGGGTGATGAGGAAGAGGTAACCGGTCAGAGCGCCTTGAAATACGGCGTTTATGCCGGCGCCGGTACCCATATCATTCTTACTTCCTGGTTCGCCCTCAATTTTGATTTGAAATACCATTTTGTCGATTTCCATGCCGGCCACGATTACAGCGGCATCGAATTCGGTCTGGGGCTGGCCGTGATGTGGGGGAAAAAACGGGAGATTTTTCAGATTCGGGAGATCGAACTGGTGGTGCAGGAAATCTATCCGGTCGACTACCAGTTTTACAATTCCTATCCGTTAGCTCTGGTCAAGATCAAAAACGTGGCCGGGTATCCCATCGAGATCAATGTGCGCAGTAACATCAAGGGCTATTCCGAGCGGCCGAAGGACAGCGGCTTTATCAAGTTAGAAAAAAATGAATTACGCTCCATCCCGGTCACCGCCATATTCAGTCCGGCTATTTTATCGGCCGACCGACGACAACCGGCGGTGCTCGATTTGGCCATCGAAGCGCGGCCCGGCACTTCGGTGATCAAACAAGTCCACGCTCAGCTTTTTGTTCACCATCGCCAGGCCTGGAACGGGGATATGAAAAAATTAAAGTACTACATCACACCGGAAGAAAAGCAGGTAATCGAGCAAAGCAAACAGATCATACAGGAGGCGAACGTCGATTTCTCGGATCATTTTAATACGGCGCGCGTTCTATTTGAATATTTCGCTGGGCTGGGCCTGGCGTACCGGAATGATCCCGACGTGCCGTTTTATCAGGATGACCGGGTACAATCCGCTCTGGAAACGCTAAAAGTGGGCAGCGGCGATTGTGATGATCTGGTGGTGCTGTATGCGTCTTTTTTGCAAAGCCTCGGGATTCGCACAGCTTCTGTGGAAGTGCGGGATCCGCAAAAGGATCAGGCGCATCTGTATCTCCTGTTTGATAGCGGACTCGAGCCCGAGCAGGGCGAGCTCATCAGCAGCAATGAAAAGAAATATATCATCCGACAGGGACCGGGCACTCGATCGAGTATCTGGATTCCCATCGAGACCACACGGCTTGCGCAGGGATTTCATGAAGCGTGGAACGCCGCGGCGCTGGCCTATCAGGAAGAAGGCATCATCCGCAACGGCCTTGCGGAGGGCTGGGTAACTATTATCGATAATCAATAAAGCACATCGCGGAGGTGCGTTTTTATGGGACAATTATATATAATTCGAATGCGTGTTACAGCCGGCATTCTGATGCTGCTATTAATCCCCTCGCTTACCTTCGGCCAGGCGATTACGATCGTTTCGATCAAAGGGGATGTAAAAATCCGTCGTGGTCTGGAGGAGGCGTGGGCGCCGGTAACGGTCGGGAGTATTTTGAAAGACATGGATAGCATCCTGACCGGAGAGAATGCAGAAGCGAGTCTGCAAATTCACCAGGATCATACGTTCAGGCTCGGCCCGCAGGCGATGCTGGATATGGCAGATCTGCGTCGAATCGATCAGCGGGAGATGTTCTTATTGCTGATGTCGGAGAAGATAAATAATATTGAAAATCGCAGGGAAAAATCACGCATACGGCTCGGCAACGTCACCGTGGTGCACGGAAATGATAAAAGCGGATCGGCAAAAACGGTTAAACCGGTGGATGCGATGAGATGGCGTCAGGAATATAACGGCGCCCGGGCGCTGTATGGTCACGATTATTTTACCAATGCTATTGTTAAACTTTCAAAAACCGGCAAGCGTTTTCCGAATGCAGAGGATTGCGGCAAAATATCTTTTTTGCTGGGTCAATCATTCGCCGCCATCCGGCAGGTCGGCCAGGCCATGGAGGCGTACCAGGCCAGCGCCGAAAAAATCCGCACCATGGGGTGTAACGACAGCGAATCGCTGCGCCGGCTGCAACTAACGGAAACCGCGGTGGCTGAATTGCGGGATACCATGCCATGATCAATGGATGCCTGCAGCTTTCACCCAGGAACTTTTCTTGCTTTCAATTCGTTAGCTCAAAAGAATCGCTTGTGCGAAACGTTTTTTCTCAGATATACACAAAAGGGCCCAACCTTGTCCTATCTGTTCCATCAACAATTATTGAGCCGGAGCGCAAAAGGATTTCAAATCGGCTGGAGATCGATGGCGACCGCCGGTTTGCTTTTTATTGGGATTTTGCTCGGTTATGGCGCAATGGGGACCGGGTTATTCATACAGCCGGATGCGGATAAGCTGTTAGAGATATTCTTCAAGGAACCCTTTGTCCTTTTCATCGTCCTGTTGATCATCTGGTTCACCGCCTCGATGCGCGTCGTAACCGGGCGGCTGCTGGAATATCGATACCTCAACAGTTTGCCGCTGTCGTCGAAACGATTATGCTGCTATTTTTTCGTGCAGGACCTGAGGCGCTTCCGCTGGGTACCGCTGTGCGTCCTGGTCATTCTGGTCGGATTACTAACCGTTGCGCCGATGGTCTACCTTTGCCGCGTTGCCATGCTGACAATCCTCTCCTATGGGCTGGTCATCAGTCTCGTCCTTATCGCTCATCTCGAAACCGGTCGTAACAGCAGGATCAATTATCTCTACAGATTGGCGCCCTGGCGCACGCTGCTGTCGATTGCATTCTTTGCCCTGCTAATTTGTACCGGATTGGTGGTGCCGCAGCTTATTTCCGGCGTATTTTTTTGGCCTGTGGTGGCGGTACTGGTTACAGTCATTTTTGCTCTCTTGAGACTCGCGCAACTGCGCTTCGAGCGCTGGCGCCGCCAGAATAGGGCTTTTGTTTCTCCGGAGGTGAGAAAAGACCGGCGCAACGTCGGCCGCGGTCGAATGTCGCTCCTGTTCGACAGGATTTCCGCATTGAATCCCTGGCTGGGTAAAAATCTGCTCGCTGCACTTCGGCGGCGACAGGGCGGCGTCTTATTTCTGACCGCCCTGTTCATCGCATTATCGTATCTGGCATCGATGAACAATCAATTGATGCACCATCGCATGTATGTGTTGCTGGCGATTGCGGCCATCTATTCGGTTTTTTTTGCGGCGCAAACCATCGATCGCTTTGCCTCCTCCGAAGAGTCGACACAAATCATCTATGCCCTGCCGGTGAGTAAATCCGCCTGGTATGGATCCATATTCTTTCCGGCCCTGGGATGGCTGACGGGCATCTATACACTTTTCGGCGCATTGATCGCCATGTACAGCCTCAAGCTGGCGACTTATTTTTGGCTGCAGTCGCTGTTCATCGGCGTGGTTGTTCTGATACTGGCGTTGAACAGCGCTTTGATTTCCTTTCCCGATGTAAAAACCGGGAAAAAATATTTTATCTATCTTATTCTTGCGATGATTGTTTTATCTGCGTTGTTTTATAAATATCATCTGCTCATCATGATTTTAATGATCCTATTTTCTTTGCTTCGAATTTTCAGGGTGAAATTATACAGGATGGCAGCGTCATAGCCGTAAAGCTATACTTGGAAGGAACTATCTGATAATCGGTGCGAGCTACAAATCAGGCAATAGGATGAAACCCCAGGATGAATCCCTGCCAGGGTTGTGCTGGCGGACAACACTGGCAGGGTTATAGGTGTAGAGGAAACATCATGACCACACAGGGCAAGCATTTACTGACAGTTCACGATATAACATTAGCCTATGAGGACCAGGCGGTGATTTCCGATCTGTCCATGGACGTCGATGCCGGCTCTTTCATCGGCTTGATCGGCCCCAACGGCGCCGGAAAAACGACCCTGATGCTGGCCCTGTCCGGCCAGTTTCACCCCGCCAGAGGACGGATCGAATTTGAAAATAGCGATATCTATAAAGCAAACGATCGCTATAAAGGGCGCATCGGATTTGTCCATGAAGCGCCCTTCGCTTATCCCTATTTTACGGCGGAGGAATTTTTGCACTTAATCGCCCGGGTGAAAGGCGTGCCGGTTGATCACATTCCGGCGCAGGTGCGCACGGCTCTGGAAGCGGTTTGCCTGATGGATGAGCGGCATAAATTGACCTCCGATCTCTCCATGGGCATGAAGAAAAAACTGGCCATCGCCGCCGCGACCCTGGGCCGGCCAAACATATTGTTTCTCGACGAAGCGTTGAACGGCGTGGATGTGGAGAGCGCCTTCCATATCAAAGAGATGTTGAAAGATTTTGTCGCCCGCGGCGGCACCGTGATCCTCTCCACCCATATTTTAGAAGTGATCGAAAAAATCTGCAGCCGCTACGTCCTGCTCAAGGCGGGGAGAATCATTGCCGACATACAGGCGGACGCATTCGCCGCCGGCGATGAATTTAAACACGGCGATCTGGAACAATATGTGGTTTCCCTGCTTCGTTAGACTTGAAAACTGGCTCGATAAATCCATTTCCCTGAAAATTCCCTATATCTTATACCCTATTCCCTATACTCCTGTATCCTTCTCCTGCGAGGGTAATTCGCAAAATATGTCTGCCGGGGGGAAAATAAAATAATCCAGTTGTGAATAAAATTTTGTTATCGTATGTTTAAATATAATTAAATTCTTATTAAAGAGGATATCAAACAGATGACGAAAAATAATAAACCTTCTCTCGTCGCCATCCTGCGCGCGCCTTTTTTTTCATCCATCCTGGCGCCGCTGTTGATCGGAACCTTGATCGCCGTGGTTGTCAACGGCTCGATAAACTGGCTTGGATTTGTCCTGATTTTAGTGATGGGATTGGGCTTGCACGCCGCCACCAATGTTTACAACGACATCTACGATACCCTGCAGGGCACCGACCGCATCAACATCCACCGCAACGATTTCAGCGGCGGCTCCGGCCTCCTGCTGCAACACCCGGCTTTACTGACGCGCATGTACCATATCGCCCGAATCTCCTTGTTGGTGGCTATCCTCGCCATGGCGGGTTTGTTTTTCGTGGTGGAAAAAAGATATTGGCTATTGCTGGCCGGGCTTAATTTCCTCTCGGCTTTTTTCAGCAAATATTACACCGCTGCGCCGATCAAATTAGCATCGCGCGGGCTGGGCGAGATATCCGTCTGGTTTGCATTCGGCCCTATGGCGGTGTTAGCGGGCGCGATCAGCCAGAACGTCACCTTTCATCCCTACGTCCTCGCCGCCATGCCCATGACCGGCCTGAGCACCACCTCCATATTGTGGATGGGCCAGTTAATCGATCTGCCGGCGGATGCGGCTTCGGGCAAACGAGGTCTGGTAGCCAGATTGGGGACCCGTTTTGCCCGCTATTTTTTCGCTTTTATCCATCTTTTGATCGTCATCGATATTATTTTGCTCGCTCTATTTGTTATACCGAAAGCGTGGATACTGTTATTAGGGCTGCTTCCCTATCCCCTGTTTTTCCCGCAAGCCTGGAAGATCGTCCATCGCTACCACGACCAGCCGCCGCAGCTGCAAAAGGCGGCGGGTTTAAATGTGCAGATACACATGCTGTTCTCCGTTTCGATGGTGGTGGCATTGCTTTTATACATCTTGATATATTGATTA
>JAFGSU010000011.1 GCA_016934435.1 Candidatus Zhuqueibacterota bacterium
ACCACTTCCGACCTGGCCAGAACATCCTGCACGGAAGCGCACATGAGTTTGGCGATATGCGGCACTTCCCGTTCGATATATTCCTTGTTGGCGCCGATCAAACGGGCCAGCGACACATTTTTATCGAAAATATGCACATCATAGCCTTTACCTAACAATTGTTCCACAAGGGTTACCATGGGACTCTCGCGCAGATCGTCCGTTCCCTGCTTAAAACTCAGTCCGAGGATGCCGATTTTTTTGCGACCGTTCTCCTTGATCATATTCAACGCAAAGCGGATATGTTCGCTATTACTGGTGATAGCGGCATCTAAAAGCGGAACCGCAATATCCACCTGCCGGGCACGGTGGGTCAGGGCGCGCAAATCTTTGGGCAAACAGGAACCGCCAAAGGCAAAGCCCGGCTTGAGGTAATAGGAAGATAAATTGAGTTTCAGATCTTTGATGAAAACATCCATGACTACCCGGCTGTCGACATGGAAAATCTTGCACAGTCGACCGATTTCATTGGCAAACGCCACTTTAATGGCGTGAAAAGCATTATCCGCATACTTGACCATCGACGCTTCATCGGGCTTGACCAGAAAGATAGGCGCCGGGATTTTATCATACAACCGTTGCAAGACCTCGGCGCTGCGCGCATCAAAAACACCGATGACGGTCTTGGGAGGATGATAAAAATCGTACACCGACGTTCCTTCACGTAAAAACTCCGGATTAAGCGCAAAACCGAAATCAACCCCCACCTTCTTGCCGGAATGGCTTTGCAGGCGACGTAAAACCACTTCTTCGGCAACTCCGGGCAATACCGTGCTGCGCAGGGCAACAACAGTATAATCCCGTCGCTCCTTCAGTACCCTGCCGATTTCATCGCTCACGCGCTCGACATAGGCCAGATTGATACTGCCGTTTGTTTCACTCGGCGTGCCGACACAGATAAACATGATATCGCTGTTCATTCCAGCAAAAGTCGTATCTTTGGTTGCGGTCAACCGGCCGACCGATACCTGCTCCTGAATCAGAGCGCCCAATCCTTTCTCAATAATGGGCGAAATGCCCTTATTGATCATATTCACTTTATTTTCGTTCACATCAACGCCCACAACTTTGTGACCCATTTCAGCGAAACAGGCGGCGGAGACGCAGCCCACATAACCCAATCCGAACACACTTATTTTCATTTTAGCTCCACCTCCAGTTATATGACAAGCGAGATTTCTGCAACCTCAGCAATAGATACCAAGCACACACAATGCTGTATGAAAAGAAACCCGGAACTCCCGGCGCAAATAATATCCAAACATCGCCTTGTAGAGGCGATCCGAGAGGCCAAAGTATTTTTTGCGCAATCCCCCTGCGAGCATGGTGATCAGATCGATGGTGAACTGGTTAATCATCAACCGCTTGATCACATAGCGCAGTTTTCTGCCGAACGACAGCGAAGGATGATACAGGCCGAACCGTCGTGCCAGTTGCGGGTGCAATTCCGGACTCATGCAGTACCAGTATGCCAGCGCTTTACCATAGGTTTTGCTCTTCTCGATGTATTGAGATAGATTCAACGGATGGTAATGTTCGGCAACGATGTCGTCATAGTAATAAAAATGCACGCCTCTATCGGCCAGCCGAAAAGCCAATTCCAAGTCCTCTGAGGCGATGAGGCCGGAATGAAATCCGCCGGCGGCCGTGAAAAGGGCGCGACTGACGGAGCTGTTGGGAGTCCGGTATTTCAGATGATTGACCTTGATCACATCGTTGGGCTGGCACGGAAGATCATGCTCATTCCAGCGAATTTGATCGAGCTTCATCAACTCGGGCGCCATGGCAACTTTGCCCATGATACACACATCTTCACCGGCGTGGCGTTGATGAACCTCCCAGTGTCGGCGCACCAGATCAGGATTTGGGATGGTGTCGGCATCGAGAAAAAGGAAAATTTCACCCTGCGCCTGCTTTGCGCCCTGATTGCGCGCTACCGCAGGCCCCAATCCTGCTGTCTTTAGCAGATGCCAGCCGAAAGGCCTATCATTCTTGATCGTCGCCAACCATTCGGCGGTGCCGTCGTCAGAGCCGTCATCAATGACGATCACTTCGAAACGGTCAAAATCCTGATGTTCCAGACCCTCGAGAACGCGAGCCAGCACGTTCCTGCAATTATGGCTCGGAATGATGACCGACACCCCCGGTTCGTTTGTAGTATGACGGGCCGACATCGATGTTCATCCTTTCACAGTTGACGCAAAAAAAGTTTTTTGAGTAATCGAATTTCTTCCACATCCACCGCGCGTGTCAGAAACAGCACCAGCGCATAGAAGATCGCGCCTAAAATGAGCCCCAGCAGCAAATGCTGAGCGCGCGTATAGAACAACCAGAGCGACATCGCCAGTACGCCACCGATCGGCCATAGCACTCCGGCGCGAATGCGAAGAGAAAATAACATCCAGTGCACCGCAAGATACTCGATCGAAAAAAAAACGATGGAACCCAGCAGCATGGCGATGGCGGCGCCGATAGCGCCCCAGTGAGGCACAAGTATAAAAAGGGACAGAGTCAGGATTAGCGCACCGGCGAAATTTGCCAGCAAATCCTTGCGCTGTAAATGATGACTCACCAGTGTATAAGCTAAAATCGGAATGGCCGTATACGGCACCAATAACCAGGCCAGATAGCTAAGAACGGGTGCAGCATTGATCATCTCGGCGCCATACAGGAATAAAATGATTTGCCGCGAAAGTGATGATAAAACCGTTGCTACTGCTAGAGAACATATAAATATATATTTTAAAGATTTACGCAAGAGCTTTACGTACATGCCCGGAGCAACAGAGTCATCCGACAAGCGTGCTGCCACCGGGAACAGGGCCTGACCATAAGCCAATGCGAACATTAAGAAAAAACTCACCAGCTTGAACGCGGCGCTATAGTACCCCGCTTCCACCTCACCGCCGAGCTTGGTCAACAGGATGATGGTGATGGACCAGAACAGGCCGTTGAGGACGGCTATCAACAGAAAGGAGGGCGCCTGCTTCAGCCAGTATTGTATAAAGGCCTTTTCGATGCGCCAGCGTGGCCTGGCCACTTTAGTCACGGCAAAAAATATCATGATAACGCAGGCCAGCACTTTTCCCAGCACCAGCACCCAGACAACCTGTGCGGCGCCATATCCACCGGCTAATACCAGATAGCCGGCCGTTAGTTGAAAGACATTTTCAATGAACGAAGACAGGGTTACATACAGCATTTTTTCGATGGCAATCAGCATGGCGCGGCTAAAATAAAATACACCGGCCAGCGGCAGGGCCGAGGCCATGATCCAGGTATTTACAGCAGTGTCATGGTTGGGCCTTAAAAAATACACCGTCAGAGCCATGATCGCAGTAAACAGGATAGCCGAAATCGTACCGATTACCAGGGCATGGCCGAAATAGGTTGCGGCTGCATTTCTGTCTTTTGCCACATCTCGGGTTAACACGGAGCCCAGTCCCAGGCTCGAAATCAATTCAAAGAACGAAAACATCGAAAGGGCAAACGCAATGGAGCCAAGAGGATTGGCGCCCAGATAGCGCGCCACCAGAATCCAGAATAGCGCAGACGTCAACCGCGAAATAAAATCGGCGGCAGATCGCCAGATGGTGTTGCTGATGAGTTTGTCTAAGACGGTCATATTCTTGATCTGCCAAAATAATGAATCATTTAAACGGCTTGCTTGCGTGCGATACACATAAAACCGTTTCCCTCATCATGCGTCTGAAGATAATCGATCATCATCAGTATCAGCACAAACGGATGAATGAACAATAGATAAAACGGAAATACCAGTAAAAAGTACTTGCTGTACTGCACGGCGGTAACAATATCGTAGGCCAGCCGGCCCACCGGACCATAGGTCACTCTGGTCTGCAGGATGGTAAGACCGGCCCGGGAAACCTTGCGCACAAGTTCCTGAGGTGTATAATAGCGTACATGCCCATGCGGCAGGGTATCGCCCTTTTTTTGACTGACTCGAGCGATTGTGCGCGACAGCGATTTAAAGACGCGCCTTTCAGCCGTGGGCACATAGATCAGCAGATAGCCGTTGTCCTCGAGGCGCCCTGTGAGTCGTGCCAGCGCCCGCTCATCCTCGCGGATATGTTCCAGGACACTGCAGCACAGGGCGACATCGGTTTTTGGCACCGGTTTGCTCTCCAGCAAGTCAACCGCCCGAAGGGTGACGGTACGAATCCCCATCCTATCGATAAAGGCGCGGAAATCCTCGACCAGCTCAACGTCCTCTTCGATCCCAGAGAGCCGTGCCTGCGGGTATTTGCGCGCGATGCGATAGAGGTGTTGCCCCATGCCAAAACCCGCATCCAGCAATGAAAAATTTGCTTTCTGTGCTTTCAAAATGAATTTGATCCCTTCACGAATATGCCATTCCCTCAGGGTCGTGATGAATATGATAAAATAGCTCCATTTGCGCAATTGTACATGATTACCGACAAATTGCGCTATCTGTTTAGAGTTCATGCAAATATCTCTTTTCGGACAATAGTTCCATTACCTGTTCATCATATTGTTCTTCCAGGCCGTTGATGGCTTCGGTCATCGCCGCCAGGGTCCAGAAGAAAAAAAGTAAAATCGGATAATGATAGGTATCGGCCAGAGCGGCCAGTAAAAAGCAGATAAAACTGGCCATGATCCCGACGGCAATTTGACGGAAATACTTAATTTTACTTCTCATCGCCCGATGGATGCGCACATAAAACGCTATCAATAGCCACAGGAACGAAATAAACCCTAAAATACCCAGTTGCGCCATATTCAAAAGGTAGTAATTATGTACAACCGCGATTTTACTGAAAGCGTCTTCCCCCAGCCAGTATTTGCGAATATAAAATTCATAGTTATTTGCGCCCACCCCGATAAAGGGATGATCGCGTACAATGTTGAGCGCCACCTTTGAAGTGGTGATGCGCGCATTGGCCGAACCATGATCGTCTGCGGTTAAACGGACGTAAATCAGGTTGCGATAAAACACCAGCACAAGTGTAAACAGAAGCAATCCGAAAACGATACGTTTGATGATGCGCATGGTCAGCAGGTTACGGATAAAAATCAAGAAAACAGCGATCGCCATGCAGACGACGTAGGGTCCCCAAACACTGCGGGTCTGGGCAATGACGAGGGATAACAGGCCGCCGATGGTGGCGAGCAATGCCAGCGGAAAATATTTGCGCTCATGGTTTGTGATCATGATAACCGAAGCGATAGGCAGAATAAAACCTAAATATCTGGCAAAATAATTAACGTTACCGACCGTACCGCCCGGTCGCGATATAAGATACCCCTCGCGGCGGAACGCCAAAAAGTTCTGTAATTCCTCGGTACCAATCAATCCGAGGGCGGTGCCGCGGTAAAATTGCATCACCATGAATATGGATTGAATGATGAAGCCGAGAAAAAATGCCGACAGGACCAGAGCCAAATCTTCTTTATCTCTCAGATTATTGG
>JAFGSU010000012.1 GCA_016934435.1 Candidatus Zhuqueibacterota bacterium
CCACCATCAGTCCGCCATGACTGTGGCCAATGACGCCTATGCGTTTGGGGTCGGCGACGCCCATCTCCACGGCCTTGGCTACTGCGGCTTCAGCATCAGCCACCAACTGGGGCACAAAGGTGTCGTAGGTGGTTTCGGGGTCTCCGATCATGGGCATGGCGGTGTTGTCGAGTACCGCATAGCCCTGGAGCAGGAAAAAGAGATGGGAGGCGCCGTAGATTCGGCTGAAGCGCTGGGTAGAACCGCGCACCTGTCCGGCGGTGGCAGGATCGGAATATTCCAGGGGGTAGGCGTAGAGTACCGTGGGCAGCCGCGTGCCCTCCTGATAACCGGGAGGCAGGTGCAGCTGGAAGCTGAGGGGCACGCCGTCCTTGCGCTGGTAGCGGACGATTCGCTTCTCGATCCGGCGCAGCTGCGGCGTTGGGTCTTCGAAGCGGGTGATGGGTACACGGGTGAGGACCCGACCGGCTTCGCCTTCCGGGGCTTTGGTCTTCTTGCCCAGGGTGGCCAGATAGTAGTTGGGCACATCGGTTGCGGACTCGGAGCTCATCACAAAGTGATTCTCGTCGCCGGCGAAAGCGACGAAATACTCATAGCGCTCCGGATCGCAGCGAAAGAGCCGCTGGACCTCTCCCGTCTTCATATGGCGCAGGTCGAGAAAGGGCCGGTCGCCCTGCCTGGTGGCGCCGCTGCCGCTAAAATAGACTGCGTCTCCCTGCTGGCGCAGCACCCAGCGGCCATTGGGCAGAGGACGATGCACGGGATAACCCGGTGCCGCGTAGCGGTCATCTTCGTTGAGGTCGAACCACAAACGCGAGGTACCCTTGTCGACGTCGAGCAGATAGGTGTATAGCCAGCGACGCATGCGCTGGCGCTGGGTGAGCATGAGCGTGCCTCCTTCAGCGCCCCAGCTGTTTTGCCAGTTCCAGATTCGGTGCTCCGCTTTAAAGACTTGTTCTGGTTTTTCGTTAAAAGGCGCATCCAGACGCATGAGCCGGTCGCGATGCGGGACCTCGGCGATGGGATTGCCGCCGTCCAGGGCCTCGACCCAGTACAGCGTGTGGGGTGCGGTGTCTCGCCAGGAGATTTCGCGCGGCCCCACGGGCACGCCGTGGATGGGAACCTCGTCGGCCAGAGGAAGGGATGCAATAGCGGCCACGAGCTTGCCATTCACGTCCCACACCTCGATTTCACTGGCAAAGCGCCACCAGGGCACGGCATGAGACCAGGGACCCACGAGTCGCTCTACCAACAGGAATTGGCCGTCCGGCGAAAAATCGGCCGTGGCATAGGGGGCGGGTTCACCCAGGACTGTAATCGTATTCTTGCTCGGGTCTACGACGACCAATTCGCAGGTCGTGTAATAATCAAACAGGGCATCGTCGTGGGCGGTCTCGAGCAGGTTGCGGGACTCGTAGGTGGAGCGGGCCGTCGCACCTGCCCCTTTGAGGATTTTAGGTCCTGCCGGTATGGCTGGCGGCTGGGGCGGTGATCCCCGTTCGGGGATTCGGCGCACCAGGAGGCGCTTCTGGTCGGGCAGCCAGCGCACACCGGTGCCGAGAAGGGAGTTGATGGCTACACCTTCGATTTTGGTCAGGTCACCACTCACAGAGCCTACCCATAAGCCCATGTAGTCGGCATGTCTGACAGTTAACGCGAAACGCTGACCGTCCACAGTCCAGACTACTTGCTGGACCTCTGCGTTTTCTGGCAGGTTAATGGGTGTTTCGGCGCCGCCTTTGACTTTGACCAGGCGCGGGGAGATAGCCCCGTGCCGGCCATGGATGCCATTGACCACGGGGTCCACCCGCATACCGGCCAGCTTGTGCATGGGCGCCGCCAACTCGGCGAGGGATGGGTAGATGATGGGATCGGCCAACAGCAGGTACTCACCCGTGGGTGAAGTCCATACCCATGGCAGCGGGGGAGCGTGGAGAACCTGCAGCCATTCTTCGGGTGGAGATTGCCACCCGGTTGCCGACGGCACACTGTTCTCAGCTGCCCCTGCAAGGGTCGCTATCATTAACACGAACAGCATGAATTGGGTTAACAGACGGGACATAATCTTCCTCCTTGGTTATATTCGGTCGGATCGAAAATAATTGCAGCACTGTTTCCTCGCTGGGTGATAACAGAGTTTCATGTTGTTTTTCGATAGATAGAGCCAAACTTGTGCGGAATTCCGGCAAGAGGCTGATATTTTTATCCGACTGAATTTCAGATATTGAATTTACTTCTTTATGGTTTAAATGTCAACTTGTAAAGTGCAATATCATTACAAGGAGTAAGTTATGGCAAAAACTGCTGTAATCCAGGCGCGGATTGATCCAAGTCAGAGAAAACGCTCAAAAAGTACTTGATGCGCTTCATATTTCAATGTCAGAAGCGATATCTGTCTACCTGACACAAATCGCCTTACAAAGAGCCATTCCTTTTGAAATTCGAATTCCAAAAAGATATTATCAGAGCGCTTGAGGAAGCCGAAGAGAGCCGTAATCTTCACTCAGCTATCTCCTTCCAGAATGCAATTACGGGCGCTGCGGATTTTAATGGTAGGATGGGTCGCGACCCATCCTACGGTTTTATCTTGATTCTGAAGAATGGTTTTGTTACAATGATATATCATTCTTCCATGGCAGAGACGAGCAGAGGATGAACCTCGTGTCGAAATTCTATGCTAATCTTTTAACCGAGCTGATAATGCGCCAACAAAAAGATAAATGTTTTACCCTTTGGTCATTAAATCGCTTGCGTCGGTGATGACCTCGAATGCCCTTTTAATAAACCACCTGAATGATGTGATTGCTCTTTTTAAAAATATAATCAGCCTGCTCACGGCGTGTCTTCGAAACGATTCGAACGGTCGTTTGAGTTCTGTTCGAGTCATTTCCTCTGCCAGCGTTATTTTTATTGCGTTGTTTATCACCTGTTTCAACGCCGGTCGCTGGAAGGGGCAGATCGACTGGCCCGATATCGACCGGGCGCATCTTCCCTGTTCAGCGGATTATCCGGACGACGGCGCGGTGATTCTGCTCGATGAAGGCAGAAACGAAATCGTCCGCGGTGATGAGATCGCCTTTTCGCAAATGGAGCGACACCGCATCATTCAAATTTTTGACGAGCGTGGCTATGCCCAGGCAAACGTCATGATCCCCTACCGAAGCGCCACCGACATTTCCGATATCCGGGGCCGCACCATCACTGCCGACGGCCGAATCGTCCCTCTGGACACAGATAAGATATACGATGTCAACCTGTTCCCGGGCTTTATTTTCTATTCCGACATACGCGCCAAGCGCTTCACCCTGCCGGGCATTGAAAAAAATTGCATCATCGAATACCGGTGGCAGGCTGCGGTGCGCAATTTCACCTACTGGGATCAGTGGACGTTTCAGCATGAAATCCCCGTGCGACTCTCGCGCTACCAGCTGCATGCGCCGGCTGAATGGGAAATTAAGTATAAAATTAAAGGTGTGGACCTCCAGCCCGAAATTGTAAAAGCGCCGGCGGGCTTTAAGCAGAGTTATGAATGGGAGGCGCGCGATATTGCGCCCTGGCGATTTGAACCCGGCATGCCTCCGGTGTCGGAAGTAGCTGCCGCCTTGCTGTTCGCGCCGGTAGGCGTTAAGAACTGGCAGGATATCGCCCAATGGTACCATGAACTGATTAAAGACCGTCTGCATCCGGATGCAGCCATCGAGAAAAAAACGGGTGCCCTGATCCATCTCTGTACTAACGATTACGACCGGCTGCACACTATCTATGAATTCGTGCGCGACCAAATCCGATACGTCGCCATTTCCATCGGCATCGGCGGCTATCAACCCCATGAGGTCCGCCGGATATTTCACGACCGTTACGGCGATTGCAAGGATAAGGCTGCGTTGCTCATTGCCATGGCTTCCTGCGCCGGCATAACCGTGGAGCCGGTGATGATTTCGACCTGGCATAATGGACTAATCGATACCACGATCGCCACCTACACTCAGTTCAACCACCTCATCACCCGGGCGGTTTTGCCGGACGGCCGCACGGTGTGGATGGACGCAACCGAACCGTTTGCGCCTTTCGGCGAATTGCCCTGGTATGATGCCGGATTACCGGTGTTTTCCATCGATAACAAAGGGCGGGGTACCTGGCGGCAGACTCCGGAGCTGGAGGAAGCGAAGAACGCGGTCCAGCGCATCTGGCGCTGGCATGTGAATGCGGATGGAGTGTGCAGGGGGAAACTGAACCTGCGCTTCGTTGGCGCACCGGCGCTGGAGACGCGAGGCGAGATATGGAAATTGACGCAGCAGGAGCTGCGCAACTATTTGACCCGCCAGCTGCTGGCCCGGTTTCCGGCGGTGAAGATCGATCGTATTCGCCCTCTTTCGATGATGGATTTGACCCAACCGCTATCTTTTCACGCCTCTTTTACGCTGCCGTCGAACACCGGATTGCTGCGATGCTCGCTGGCGCAACTCTCCGATTTTGACTGGCACGTGTTGTTTCCCGACAGCGCGCGTCAATATCCTCTGCGATTTAAATATCCGTATGGTGTGATGGATTCTCTGTATATCGATCTCGCGCCCGAGTGCAAATTCCTTTCGTTGCCGGCAGCGTATTCTATTTCCACTTCCGTTCTTGAATATCGCCTGACCTGTGACCTGGGGGCCCATGATGCGATGATCAAACGAGAACTGTATCTTAAACGTCATGCCTTATCGGCAGACGAATTTGCTGAATTCCGCCGCACCGTGCTGCGTCTGGCCGATAAGGAGACGTCATCCGGTTTGGTCATTCAGAGCGGGCGTGATACTTTTCGTCAAGAATAGATAACCCTACGAATATATGGCTACCTCGTAGATGCTCTTCAATAGTAGGATGGGTCGAGACCCATCCTACAGCTAGCCCTGGAGCGAAGCTGAATTGCCTGTCTGAGTTGATGCGGTTGTTAGGTTTAATTGTTTAATGTGGTAACAGCGATGCAAAAAGGGAGACTTGAAATAATTAATAATTTTGTCACGGTATACATGATGGATCCTTTTTTTAAAAGAAAGAAAAAGGTTATTGATCGAGCGAGTAGGGGAGGGGTGTTGCCAGCCCTTTTCCCGCGGATACCTGTACGCAAAATTTTCAGCGCATACAGCATGTTCATTTCTTTTTCTTAAATTTTGGAGTTGCAAGTTCCTGTTCCGTTATTTTAATCAACCCGCTGATCCAGTCTCGATCCTCAAAAGCATCTTTGATTAAAAAATGGTGCTTTGCTCCGGGATAAGGGGCAGCTTCAACAATACTACCTATATAAGCTTTTCCGCCTGCGGTTGGTTTTACAAAAAGCTGATTATCGCAAATGAGGGCCACAACTTTTCCTCCGCAATAAATGGCATACTCACCAAACATTTTTCTGAATGAAATATCACCTGCATCCCCCATCTGGTCGGCAATATATTCAACAAAAGTTTTGTCAGAGGCCATTATTGTTCCTTAGATTTTTTGGGCTAACGAGTTTTTCACTGGCGCGAACATCGGATTAAATCGATAGGCCGCATTATTTTGCTAATTTTAACCTGAATTGAGCGATCTGTGCTGAAAAATTGCCGTATCGAGATGATACGGTCGCCACAATCGCTCAATTTTGGTTTAAAATATATTTAACACGAGCAGCAGTCCCCGTCCAGTGTAAAAAAAGTAATCTGCCATTTTCATAACTATGCTTTCTCATAGGCTGCTAAGAATTCATCTCTTGAGATACCAGATTGAGCGCAGATAGTTCTTAGAGTAGAAGCTTTTATCTTCGGTTGATTGGGCATAGTCAACGGTGTTTTACTCCCATCAGCGTTCTCACGCATCATAGAAATGTGTTCTCTTTCACGAACAATTTGGAAGTTCAGAATCTCCAGTGCTTTGATTACTTGCCTTTTGGGTGCATCTACAGGAAACTTAGCCATCAGACTTCAATTCCCGCTTCAGCGACGAATGCTTCAAGTATTGGTGGCTCAACATCCAGCACAGCCTCTCCGAAGCTTTCAATGTGAAAGCGGATTGCTGATTTAATATCCGAAAGGGCTTCCTCGTATGTATCTCCTTGCCCCACAACAATACCTTTAAGCCCCAAAGGGTAAGCCACATAACCATCCGGATGTTTCTCTACGAGAATCTTAAATTGTTTCATTTTAATCTCTTCCTGTTGTAGACTTGCAAAAAAAATGATAACGATCTTATATATCTCACAATTATTTTCAGAATTTTTAGTTTCCCAATCTGACGTCTAAGAGATGATAGATGTTATAGAATATTGAATATACCTGATTTCAATTTTAAGTTTTAATTACAACTTAAATATAGCTCCAGATTATCATTATATCAAGAAAAAATAGGATCGTCCAACATGGATTCTAACGAACATGCCGTGCTATGATAGGACACGTGTCGGTTTTATCCCTGTAAAAATAATTAATAACTCTATATTTTGTGATATAATATACTTTGATATTTAATGAAAAAATCCAGCATAATCTATGCTTGATTCACAAATACGCCCGTAGTCAGGGGCCGCGGCTTGCCCTTTTGGGGTGTTTCTTTTTTGCCATGAATTAGGCTATACCTGCCTTCTTAATACATAAAAAATACCTTTTTGTCTCTCGGCATTTATTTTACAGATATCAATATTGCCATGATATTTGCTTGGATATGAAATGATATACTACAGCATATCCTACGCTTGATGCAAATTTGCCCTAGGTCAAGGACCGCTTCTAGCAATCGCCCTTGACCATAAACTGCGGATTTGCCCTTTTGGGTGTTGTTTCTTTGCCAGTCATTTTTATTCTATCCAATCCGAATAGACCGCAATTTTTATAGGGCTACCAGCCTGATCAAATCCTTTTTTGATACATCTTTTTATTAACTACTTTTAAACCTTTATCAATTAATTAGATGAAAAGATTGTAAAGCAAATATAATATTTTAATTACGCCTCTCCGGTCCGGCCGATCTCCCCATTCCCGGGATAATACTGTCCATTATTCTATTTTATCAAATATGTGGCAAATAAACAAGAATAAAATCCAGGCAGGATTTTTTTAGGGGGGGGGAAATATTTGACGCCAGGTTTATCTTTTAGGATGTTTTGATTACCACGCCCGGTTACCCCGCACGGATGCCCATTCCGACTCGGCGGGAATGCTACGCTGCGCTCACTATCTTCGTGTCAGCCACTGTAATGGCGGTATGAAAAACTATCTACGTATTCGAAGAGTCTCCGGCGTTTTGCAGGGCGTGCAAATATGTATTGAAATTTACTCCCTTTTATTCTATATTGTTTAAAATGGAGGAGAATCGTCCCTTGAAAGTACTATTCATCGGCGGCACCGGCGTCATCAGTTCGGCCTGCGCGCAACTATGCCTGGAAGCGGGTATGGAGCTTTATCTATTGAATCGCGGCCAATCGCACCGGCCGCAGCCGCAGGGCGCACAGCATCTGTGCGGGGATATCCGCAATCTATCGCAGGCGCATTCGCTTTTAGCCGATCTCACCTTCGACGTTGTGGTGGACTGGGTCGCCTATCAACCGGAGCAGGTTTCGGCTGATTTCCAACTTTTTCGCAACAAAACCAGTCAATATATTTTCATCAGTTCCGCGTCAGCCTACCGGAAACCGCCGACTCGTTTGCCCATCACCGAAAACGAACCGCTGGTCAATCCCTACTGGAGCTACTCGCAGGCCAAGATCGCCTGCGAAGAGACGTGCATGAATCTGTATCACAGCGAACAATTTCCCGTCACCATTGTCAGGCCTTCGCATACGTATGACTGCACCAAAGTGCCGCTCATGGGCGGTCCCACAGTCCTGCATCGCCTTGTTTCCGGCAAACCCATCATCGTGCATGGCGACGGCACCTCCTTATGGACGCTGACACACCACCGCGATTTCGCCGGAGGATTTATCGGGCTCCTAGGAAAAGAAGCGGCTATCGGCCAGGCCTACCACATCACCTCCGATGAATTTTTGACCTGGAATCAAATCACCGAAATTCTGGCCAGTGCCCTGGGCGCCAGAGCCGACATCGTTCATGTGCCCTCAGAGTTTATTCATCGACTCGATCCCGAATGGGGCGCCGGCCTGTTAGGCGATAAGGCGCATTGTATGTTTTTCGACAACAGCAAGATCAAGGCACTCAATCCATCTTTTGGCGCC
>JAFGSU010000160.1 GCA_016934435.1 Candidatus Zhuqueibacterota bacterium
CTTCCAGGTTATTTTTTTCTCCTCGCCGATAGTCTCGAAGAACAGGATTTGATCCTGATTGGAGAACTGACCGGGTTCAATGCCGGGCGGCCGCAGGCCATAATCGATAAAGGCGTACGGTTTTTCCTCTCTGGTATAATTATCGATCAATTTGAAATTGGTAGTAATCCCGGGGATGTTGATGGGCGCGCCCATACTGCCGTCGCTATTCCTGCGATGCACGGTGATGGGATCGGATTGCCCGTCATAGGTGTCGAGGATGGCGATGGAGACATCCATGGGATAGGGAATACCTTTTTCAAAGTACCCGGCTGCGGAAAAGGCGGAAAAGGCATAATTATAATTCAACGGTTTTACGGTTCGCTCGACGTTCCATTTGGATTGCCCGATGATGCGATCGATCTTCATATCGTTCTCCAGATTCAGGCGCATACCGTAGAAAAAGTCGCGGCCGCCGTCCAGGTCTCTGGTGCGATCGGTCAGGGTGTCGGGATTGCCGGCCCGGTCTTTCATGATTTCCATGATCAGGGCATCCACCAGGGTATCGGGATTGCTTTCATCGGTGATATCATAGACGCCGTAGCGGGTAGTAATGGGGGCCCATTCCTGCGGATCGTTCAGATCGAGGTTGGGCTCGCCGCGCGTGGGCAGGCCGTCGTTTTCGCCGCTATCGCCGGTGCCCGGCTGGCCGTCGGCGCCGACGTCGTCCGTCAGGATATCCCAATCGCCGTCGTTATCGACGCCGTCGGAAGCGGTATCCTGAAAGCGGATTTCGAGCAGATGGTCCTCGGGAATCAGGCCTTCATCGACGATTTCGATCGCTACGGTACCGGTGCCGAATGTCCCGGGCTGCGGTGTGGCTACGTTGCTCATATCGCGCTCGACGTAACCGGCGGCTTTGGCTTCGGGCCGGACCTGCACCACGTTTCGCCCCAATTGCACGGTGCCGGCGCGATCAACGCTGATTTCGGGCACATTGAATGAAGGCTGGATTTCCAGCGCCACATCGCCATGGTCATAAGCCACGACGGCATAGTAATAGCTAAAACCGTTGTTGACGGTGGTATCGCGAAAGCTGTGCGCCAGACCGCTGTCGTCGCCCAGGTAGAATTCGGCGCCGTTGAAGCTTTTGGGAAAAAAGCCGGTGATACCGTCGATTTTGTCCCACTGTTTCAGCGGTGTGTTCATGATGCGGGCGCCGAAGCGGTCGGTGATGGGCTTGGTGTCTTCGAACGCGGGGTCCGAGGCGCGGAAGAGCAGATAGCCTTCGAAATCGTAGCCGCTCAATACGTCGTAGGAGAGTTCCGCGGCATCGTCCCAGTAAATCGTCACCTCGCCGTCGCCGGCCACGGCCCACACCGTGGGCATAGTGGGCGCCTTGGCAAAGTTATAGTTTTCGTCGTAGATTTTTTGCACGGTTCGTTTGGTATCGAGAATCTTGCTCTTGTGATCGCCGGGCAAATCTTCGGCGAACAGGATAGCGGTGGAGATGCGTTCGGTCTGTCCAGGTTTGAGCGAAAAATAGCCGGAGCCGTAAATCCAGTCGCCGTCCACTTTGACGCCGGTGCCGTTAAAGTAACCTGGCGTCATGAATCCCCATATTTTCTCGTCATCGCGCAGGGCGAACTTGTCGTAGGGATAGAAATAGTAAAAACTGGTCAGGCCTAATTGGTCCGATTCGCTGACGTCGGTTTTATCGATGTGGGGTTCGCCCGGAGCATCGGTGCCGCGCCCGGAAGTGGGCAGGCCGTCGTTTTCACCGGTATCGAAGGTGCTGAACTGGCCGTCGAGGCCGACGTCGTCGTTTTGCGGGTCCCAATCGCCGTCGTTATCGATGCCGTCATCGCGGCGCTCGTCGATGAGCAGGTTGTCGCGGCCTTCGCCGGTGATATAATCGATGTATTTATAGCCGAGGTAGACGTAGCTTCGTTCGGTTACGCCCTGGGTAATTTCCACTTCGCTGTAGTTGTTTTCATCGATGAGGCCGTTCAGGTTATCGTCGAAGGTATTGAAACGCAGTTCTTCGACCTGCTGGCCCGGTTTAAAGACGATTCTGTTGCCTTTGGGGCCGGTGATGACCAGCGAATCGCCGGGCATGGGAACAACCTGTCGATCGAAGGTCTTATAGTCTATAACCACCACATCCTGCCCGGCTGACAGGTAGGTGGCTTGAAACATGGATTCTTCGATGGTCGGCCCCGAGCCGTTGCGGCCGTCGCCGTCGTTATCGATGCCGTCGTTGGAGTTGCCCGGGCTCTCGAGGAAAGCGCAGCCGGCGACGCCCACCGGGCTCCAACCGCCCTGGCCGATATTGTCGAAATCCCAGGAATAGGTCAGATTGTCCAGACGAATGAAATCGGCGCTATCGTCGCCGCCGTCTTCTCCGACCATATAACCGCAGATGATGGCAAAGACGACTTTGTCGTAAGCTGTGGTGCCGATGTTGGTGATATCGTTGACGAAAAAGAGCACGTCCTGGGCCAGCACCTGCGACCACTGAAAGCCGCGCGAGGTGGCCTGCAGGCCGAGGCCGCGGCGGGTCAAATCGGTGGAATCGGGATAAAATTGATACCGCGCATCATTGTAATCGTCCATGACGAAATAGCTTTCCTGGTCGGCGTTGAATACGTTTTTGCCAAAGTAACCGTTCCAGGCGGCGTGGTTGGGGTCTTTGTCCTCCGCATCATTGCGCCAGCCCGGATCCTCGGGGATATTGAGCTTATCCGGCCAGAATTCCGGCCAGGATATGACCAGATGGCTCATGGCGATCAGGAGGGTGTCTTTGGCCGCATACCCCGGCAGCGCTTCCCAGGTCCACCAGGTCACGCCGTCGGTGGATTTGTCGCCGGTTCTGCCGCCGGCTATGGGCCCGCGCGGCGTGACCACCGAATGCTTCAATTCACCGTTGGCATCGGTGATCTCGGCGCCCACCATCATCAACTGATCGCCGATGTAGATGTGCCCGGACCCCTTCGGCCATTCCCCGCCTATGTCCTCCGGTTTGCTGACGACGCGGCCGATCAAACCGGAATTGTAAAAAGTCGTCTGAATGCGGTTGCCGTTATGGGTGCCGCGCCGCTCTTCAGTGAACAGGCCATGGGGCTTGGATTGAGCCAGACACATCTGTAAGCTCGAAAACAGCCCCATGATAATCATTAGAACAAATACTCTTCTCATTCTTGAATTTTCCTTTTTTTATTCAAATTTATGTTTCAATTCTTGGATAACCTCATTTTTTCGCCCGAAATGATATCGGGCGCCCCTTTTAAGGTTCATGCCCTTAAAAACTGAGTGACAATCCTACCTGTACCTGTCGCGGTTCGGCGTACCATTCCGGATGGCTGGCATTATCTTCCAGCGTGCTGACGCGATTGGCGTCGAAACTGGCGTTGCGGGTTTCCAGGGTGTATTCCGGACTGCCGGTATCGCTCCATACGTTATGCGGCGCGCGCTGATCGAAAACATTATACACATACATGAATACCGAAAGATCCAGTTTGTTAACGCTGAATTTTTTGAACAGGCGCAGATCGGTGCTGTTGACGCTGGGTTTGCGGGCGCTGTTCTCAGCCAGACCGCTGAAGGAGCCGCTGCCGGCCGCCTGGCCCACGGCAAAAGTGGGCGTATAGGGCGTGCCGGTCCAGTATCGCACCAGCAGGCTGACCCGCCAGTCGCCGGTGCCGACGCTGAGGTTGCCGTTGATGGTGTGGCGCTGATCCCACCCTAACGGCACTAATTGAATGCGCGGCGCATTGTTGTTGCTGCGATCGAAATAAGCGTCCTGCGGATTGGAGGCGCTGCCCTCCGCCACCATAAAGCTGTAATCGAACCCGGCTTCGAAATAGTTGGAATAACGCTTGGTCAACGCCAGGGTCACGCCTTTGACGTTGGAATAATCCTTGTTCTCGAACTGGGTATAGCTCACGCTGGGCAGATAGGTGGGAATGAGCGGACTGGCGCCGACCCAGTCGCGCACGTCGCGATAGAACAGGGTCACTTCCAGACCGAGGTCGGTGGTCACCTGCTGCGACAATCCGATTTCGTACATCACCGTGCGTTGCGGTTTCAGGTCCGCGTTGCTCAAAAAGGTGGTGTTGCCGGAGGTCTTGGAAACTTCCAGGTCGGGATTGGAATTGTCGGTACCGTCATTGGCGCCGTAGAGGATGCGGAACGACGGCATCTGGAAAAAATGACCGTAGGAGAAATGGATCACGCCCCGATCGGTGATCGGATAGGCGATGCCGAAGCGCGGGCTGACCTGCATTTTCGCTTTGGCTTTTTTGAACCAGAAAGCCTCGCGTTCGGCCAGAGTATATTCCACCAATTCGGAATCCGGCGTGGACGGACTGTAATTTTTATAGCGGTGTTCCGGTTTAAAAGGATCGTACAGGCTCGGGTCTTCGGGATCGGCGAGCATTTTCCCCTTGGAATCGAAATAATCGAAACGGAGGCCAAAGTTGACGATCATGTCCTTGAATTCCATCTTGTCCTGCACATAAGCGGCAAATTCAAGAGGATTATAATTATAGCCGTTTCGATCGGTGGTGCTGCGACTGGGGATGCTGGGTTTAAAGGGAGATATTTCTTCATTATTTACCACCGCCGGAATGATGTTGAATTCATCCAGGGTCAGATCGTAAAAGCGCGCCTCCAGACCCGCCTTGAGCTGATGGGTTTTGGTCACCTGGCTGGTGATGTCGAATTTGGCCACATCGTAGCTGGTATTACGTTTAAAATGCTGCATCTGGGTGCCGCCATCGCTAAAGCTCCAGCTGGCAGGCGAGTTGAGGGAATCGGGATGCACATAGCCTTTGCTGTCGCCGCCGATGGCTAAAACCGGCTGAAGGGTGGAAACGCCGCCGACGTCGACGGTGTCGACCCGCACGGTATCATAAGACACGGCATTGAGGGGGTTCTCATAGACGTAATGCTGGTAATTGGAGGAAAAATGGGTAAATTTGGCCTCGTAAAACGTCTTGGTATTCACCGTATGGGTGAGGGTCAGGGTATGACTGAGGGCATCTTCGAACCTCTGGTAATTGGCGTCGGGATTATATTTGTAATAGCTGTTGTACCATTTGAACTGGTTGTCGTTGCCCATGACGCCATAGGTGAGTTTCATATTGGACTTGAGCATATAGGCCAATTTAGCCTGGCCGCTGAACTTGCGATAAGGATTCATGGAGACCAGTTCGCCGTCGCCCTTGAGGCCCTGCGGCGTGAACCAGCGTTTGCCGTAGAGATAGCCCTCGTTGCTGAAATAGCGCGCGGTGGCGAAGAAGGTGAGCTGGTCGAGGAAAAGCGGGCCGCTGAGGCTGGCCTGGACGTTGTAGATGGCGTTCAGATCGCGCAGGGGATTGGTTTTTTTATATTCACCCGGCTGTGGGTCGCGGATGGCGCGCAGGCTGTCGCCTTCGGGTTCGACCACCCAGTAGATGTCGTCGTCATAGCTGAGGTAATCGCCGACGAAGGAGGAGATTTCGCCGTGGTATTGTTCGCCGCCTTCTTTGGTGACGATATTGACCACGGCCGACATGGCCTGGCCGTATTCGGCGTTAAAGGTGCCGCTGATGACCTGCAGCTCCTGTACTGAGGAGTTTTCCACCTGCACGCCGAGGTTGCCGGAATAATTATCGGTGGCGGCGATGCCGTCCACCCAGTAGGCCACCTCGCCGGTACGACCGCCGCGCACGTGGATGCCGCCGAATCCGTCGCGCACCAGGCCGGCCTGCAGTTCGAGCACGTCGGCTACTTCCTGTACCGGCATGGTTTCGATTTCATCGGAGCTGACGGCCGCCAGAGAAGAGGTCTTGTCTTTTTGTATCAGGGGGCGTTCGGCCACCACGGTGACCTGTTCACCCACATCTAACACCGTCTGACTGATGCGAAAATCGATGGTCGTGGTCATATCGACCGAGACTCTGACGTCGCTGATCAGCTTGGTCTGGTAGCCGATTAACATACAGCGCAGGGTGTAGGTGCCCGGCGGCACATTGATGATCATAAAATAGCCATCCAGGTCGGTTGCCGCGCCCATGCTGGTGCCCTCCAGGATTATATTGACGCCCGGCAGGGTTTCGCCCGTACCCTGATCTTTAACCGTGCCGACGATCTTGCCCGTGGTGCCGGCGTACAACTGTACGGCAAAAAGACAGACCAGCAGCAACGCTAATTTAAAACGAATGTGTGGATTTTGTCTCATGCTGTTGTTCCTTTTTTTATATTTACTTTATATTTTTGGTGTTGGAACATTTGAACGTTCCAACGTTTTAACGTTTATTCCACCTGTACGCGAAACGCCTGTTTGGCGCCGCAGCTTTCGCGAACGATGAGTTTGGCTTTGAGTTCTGTATAAAATCCATTATGGTGTACGCCCTGAATGCGCTGCAGCAGATGATCCACCGCCATTTGCCCCATCTGGGCGATGGGCTGATGCATGGTGGAAAGCCCGACGAATTTAGCCAGCTCGATATCGTCAAAGCCGACCAGGGCGATATCGTCCGGTATGCGCAATCCGGCTTCTTTGGCGGCGCGCATTACACCCAGCGCCTGCACATCGCTGGCGACGAACAGGGCGGTGGGCAGTCGGGAATTCCGGGACAGCAATCTTTTCATGGCCTTATAGCCGGCCGCTTCATTGAATCCGTGTTCGCCCACCCGGGCATCACAGATCTCCAGCCATTGATCATAAAAGGTTAAATGATTCTCCTGTAATGCCTGTTTAAATCCTTCCAGCCGCAAGATGGCCGGATAACTGGATAGATGGCCGTCGATCATACCGATTTGCTCATGCCCCACCTGGATGAGATGCTGAGTGGCCAGATAGGCGCCTTCACGATTGGCGATGACGATAGAGTCGATTTGCGGGTGCATGTGGTCGACGATGACCACGGGAATCTGGGAATCGATAAATTTTTCGGCATACTCGTCGCTGACGCCGAGTGAAAAGATGAGGACACCGTCGGCACGCCGTTCAGTGAGGACGCGATCGAGGGTGGTGTCGCGCCGGTCCATCCGGTTTATGCTGTAGAGGATGAGATCATAATTATTATTTGACAGGGCGGCCTGCACGCTTTTAAGCAATTCGACGAAAAAGTAATTGGTGAAAAAGGGAACGACGCTGGCGATGGTGAAGGTTTTTTTTCTGGCCAGGCTTTGTGCCAGGGCATGGGGCTGGTAATGAAGTTCTTTTATTATTTTCAGGACGTGTGCTTTGGTGGCCGGATTAATTTGCGCGCTGTTATTGATGGCACGAGAGACGGTGCCGATACCCACTCCGGCTTTTTTAGCTACATCGTAGATAGTGACAGGCAAGCTCCACTCCGTTTAACAGGATACGATCGATGACCGGGACGTTGGAAGGCTTTCCATGCGCGGCATCGGGGAGGGGTGGTTTCAGGGAAGCGCTTCCATAAAACTTGAAAAGTTTACAAATTCTTTTGATGAGAGTCAAGTATTTTTTTTCCGCTTTCGGAAAATATATTGCTTTTCATACAATTCACCAGAGAAGGTTTTAACCTGTGGACACCGGACCGGCGGCTTTGCATCGATTCGCTGCCTGCCGGTTCATTCGATAATCCTGTGAGTGGCATATCTCCCGGTCAGTTCGCGGATCGAAACAGATTTGGGGGCTTTTCCTGGCTCTGTGTTAAACACTTGATTCTCAAAATGAAATAGGTTATATTATGCATACACCGATTCGGTGCTATGAGATTACTATGGCTATGCTGCGGGCGGAATGGTATCCGTTCCGTCCGACCATTAACACCGAATTCAGGGCGGACATCGATTCGCTGCACCAGGTTGCAACTTGAATCCCGGGAGTGCCGCTCTCATTATTATTGATTTTGCTGGTTCATGCAGAATTCGGGATATCGATGAAAAGTTTACGTTATAAAATAGGCTTTGGCTATTTTGTGCTGGTGGCGCTGATCATCCTGCTCAGTATTTTAGCGGCGTTCAATTTTTTCCGCCTGAGTAATTCCATAACCTCCATTCTGGAAAAAAATACGCCGGTGGCTGTTGCGGTCCAGAACATGCTTATCGCCCTGGATGATCAGACCGCCGATCATATTTTAATGCTGATCGGCGATACGGATCTTGCCTATGCCAGCTACGAGAAAAATCGAGATCGCTTTCTCTCGTGGTATCAAAAGGTGGTGGAATACGGTCCATCGAGGGAGGAAATGGCGATTATGGATAGCGTTATCATTGACTATCGTTCTTATATAGCTAGTTCCAGCGCCTTTTATCGACTCTGCAAGGAAAATAATCCACTGGCGCGGCCGTTTCATGTCGAAAGCATCGTGCCTATGGAAATTCGTTTGCGCCGTTTGTGTCGTCGCGTGATCGAACGCAATCAAATCCTGGCGACTAATACTACGCAGATGGCCAAGGAGATCACCGACGCAGGGCTCATCGTCATGGCCGCAGCCGCGGGCATTGCCATTTTTTTTGCTTTCTATGC